>JAJTHC010000137.1 GCA_021299615.1 Vampirovibrionales bacterium | reverse complement strand
TGTCGACATTCAGCCCATAAAGGGTACTTTCTGTGTCAAAACAAGCCGTTTTTTCGTTATGTACGTCTGTGTACACGCCTCAAAAGCCGTTTGTTTTTCCTTGAAATTCCTCCTTTCTTAACTAAATGTCGACACTACCTATATATAGCCAAGTTTAGAATTTTCTGTACAGTAGGCTATTCTAGGAGCCTAGACTCGCAGATGTGTGAATTGTACAAAGACGTACATAAGCACATCGAGAATCGTAGCGACAACAAAGAGACACTGTACAGGAAATTATAAACTTCGCTATATAACCGAATTGATAATCTCCTGTATAGACACTGTAGGTTGATTTTTTAATGCTATATATGTTCTTTAGTTAACGTCTTTATGCTAAACTCCTACAAGAATACCCTCAAACTATTAGGATGCTTCAACGATGAACTTTTATTGGCTTTTTCCTCCCACAATCGGAATCTTCCTACTGCTTGCCACCACATGGTGCTTTTCAGAAAATCGCTTCCGTGTTGATTGGGGACTCATTCTGCGTGCCATTGCCCTGCAAGTTTTGCTTGCCTTACTCTTAACCCAAGTGCCACAAGCTCAAGTCGCCATGCTTTCTGTGGGGCAAGGTATCGAAAGCTTACAGCATTTTGCCAATCAAGGGGCGGCCTTTGTCTTTGGCGGATTCATCTCTAATCCCCAAGCCTTAAATAGCCTGTTTGGTGCTAACGGGGCCTTTATTTTTGCCTTAAAACTTTTGCCTGTTTTGGTCTTTGTTGCTAGTTTGGTGTCGATCGCCTATTACTTGGGGATCCTACAAATTGTGGTGCAAGTGGTGGCACGCTTGGTTAACGCTGTTTTGGGCGTTTCAGGAGCCGAAGCCCTTTCTAATTGTGCAAGCATTTTCGTAGGGCAGGTGGAAGCTCAAATGTTGGTGAAACCCTATCTTAAAAGTGTCACCAAATCGGAACTGTTGGCTATGATGGCGGGAAGCTTTGCCTGTATTTCAGGGGGCATGATGGCCGTTTACATAGGTATGGGGATTCCGGCCAGTTATTTGTTAACGGCGTCGATTATGGCGATTCCTGCCAGTTTTGCGGTGGCAAAAATCTTGATTCCTGAAACGCAAACCCCCTTAACCCAAGGAAGTATTCAGCTAGAAGTTGAACAAAAAGCCGTCAACGTGATTGACGCAGCGTCTCAGGGGGCTTCTGAAGGGTGGCATATCGGCGTGAGTGTGCTTGCTATGCTTATGGCATTTATTTCGTTGGTGGCTTTTTTAGATGCCGGCTTTGGTTTTTTTGGTAAGCAACTCATTGCATGGGGTGTTGCTCCAAATATCTGGGGGATTTCATTAACGCATTTAAGTATGTCTGCAATTTTAGGGAAGGTTTTTTATATTGTGGCACTTGGCTTGGGGATTCCTTCGCAAGACGCTCTCACCGCAGGGAGCCTGCTCGGTACCAAGATGATCATCAATGAATTTGTCGCCTATTCTCAACTCGTTCCCTTAATTAAGTCAAACAGCCTAAGCCCTGTGACCCAAGCCATTTTGTCTGTGGCGTTATGCGGATTCGCTAACTTAGGTTCGATTGCCATTCAACTAGGTGGTATCGGAGCTATGGTGCCTGAACGCCGTAGTGATATAGCGTCATTGGGTTTTAAGGCAATGATTTGCGGTACAGTGGCGTCTTACCTATCTGCAACGGTTATGGGGGGCTTGTTTTATATGAATCATCTAAAAGATGTCCCTACATGGTCACCTTTAGGTTTAATGATACTTTGTATTTTGGTTATGATTGGTAGTCATTTCTGGAAGCGTCCGTTATAGCCAAGTTTATAATTTTCTGTATTTTGATCGGCTAGGGGTCAATGTGGTTTTCAAAGCACGAGCCTTTTGCGTGGCTTCCGTACTGCTTTGAGCTTCAAGCTTTTCACGAAAGGGCTTTGCTTTGCGAAAGCCACCGTCTTCAGCGAGCATCAGCCATGCCAAGCCTTGCACAGCATCCCTAGAAGTCCCCAAACCCGTTTGGTGCATGAGTCCCAGCTTAAACTGGGCGACTTTCTGTCCATGACTGGCCGCAAACTTATAATATCGAAACGCCTGTCTTAAATCAGGGGAAACGCCTTTTCCACTTGCATAGCTCATGCCTAAAGCTGTATAAGCAGGCAAATAACCTTGTTTTGCTGAAGCCTGTAGCAACGTAATGGCTTCTCTTAAACGGGTGTTACCCCCACGACCTTCTTGGTAAAGCATGGCTAAGGTAAATTGAGCAAGTGCATCGCCTTGTTGACTCGCTTTTTCTAGCCAATAGCGAGCTTCCACTTCATTGTGAGAAGGTTTCGAAGTATTAAGGTAGTCTAAACCAAGTTGAACCTGAGCATCTCTATATCCCGACTGAGAGGCAAGAACAAGATAATGGTGAGCCAATTGAACATCTTTCGGAAGTTTTTGGCGTCCCTTTTGATACATAAGAGAAGTAAGATAAAAAGCTTTCGCATCGCTTGACACGTTTATACCTGAATCAAGGGCAAACATAACAGGCAAATGGAAACTTAAGCATAGACTACCTAGAATATATAGGTGCTTAACTCTTACTAGCATGTTAAAACCCTCTATCTGATACTGTTTAAGGCATATACTGAACCACAATAACATGAAGTAACTTATTTATTTGTAACTTTTTTGTAACAATAGAGACTTTTCCTGCTAAGTGTTAAAAGTACCCTCCTTGTCAAATCCTAAGATAAGCGTATACTTAGACTTACTCCCAAGCTTGCTAAATAGATTTTGGGCTTTTTTTGGTGAGGGAAAGCAAAACACATTGAGTCTTAAATGCTCACCCCTTACAACATGCCGTTGTAAGGGTTTTTTTTACTCATTCTTTAAAACACTATATTAAACTAATTTATGTTGCCTTGCATTAAATCCTATGACAAAATAGAAAAGTTATAGTCGTTTTGCTGCCCTAAAAAGGAGAGCTCTATGCCCCCTGTTCCACCACAATTACAACGTATTTGCCTGCACTGGACGGCAGGTGGACTCACCCCCAATACAGTCGATAAAGCACATTACCACTTCATCGTCGCAGGTGACGGCACGGTTCACGTGGGAAAATACAAGCCCGAAGCCAACGGCAAGCAACTCACCAATCGAGACAAATACGCCGCCCACTGCGGAGGAGGTAATAGCTTTACCATAGGCATAGCCGTCTGCGGAGGACCCAAAGGCTTTAAAGCTGGCACCTTCACCCAAGCCAGCTTAGAATCGGCATGTCGAAAAATCGCTGAATGTTGCAATTACTACGGCATAAGTGTTACGCCACAAACGGTTTACACACATTATGAATTCGGTTTGAAAAACGTTGGAACCGATAGTGCAGGTAAAATCGATATTAACCAAATCCCTTGGGAGCCTTCACTTTCGCCCAAAGCAGTGGGAGATTATATCCGCCAACGGGTGTCTTCTTATTTATTAAGGTGTGAATCATGATCACGACTATGTCGAAAATTGAATCCGTTTTACTGAATGCTTATGCTCATCGATTAAGGTATGGCTTTTCCACCAAGCCTCATTTTGTTGCAGGTGTAGAAGCCGATACGTCGGTGTTGGACGAGCATCGGCAAGCGTGGCTTAAGCGTTTTGCGATGAATACCGACAAGCTTGCCTTTCCCATCCAAGTGCATGGCAACGAGTACTTCGCCGTAAGCCAAGCCCAACACGGTGAAGTGGATGCCATTCTCGTCGACCAGCCCCATAGCCCTGCCGTGGTTTTTAGTGCCGATTGCACGCCTGTGATTTTGTATGCCCCCGATATTCATCAAGGAGCCGTTGTTCATTGTGGGTGGAAGTCGACGGCATTGGGCTTGGCTCCTAAAATGGTAAACGTTCTAAGGGAAGCAGGTGCTGATGTGTCCAAGATGATCGTCGTCATTGCCCCTGCTTTGTCGTTAGACGGTTTTGAAATTGACGCCGATGTCTTGGCTCAACTGCAAGCGTCTATCCCATGGGAAGCCCAAGGGCTTTGGTATAGAAAGGCGTTTAACCACTCCTCTAAGTTTCATGCGGATGTGCCGTTTGTCAACGAATTGCAGTTGCGTCATGCTGGGGTGAGATGCCTCGAACGGCTGGCGATGGCAACCGACACGCATCCCGATTTGCTGTGGAGCTTTCGCTCGGGAGACTGGCAACGTCAGGGGACCTTTTTGGAATTATGTTATAGCCGAGTTTAGAGTTTTCTGTACAATAGGCTCCTAGAATCCACCTATACGCTATTCAATCGTTTAAATGGTATAAGAAACCCCCAGTGACACCAATCGTTCTACCATGGGTTTTACTGTTTCATCAGAAATATAGTGTTTTAAATAATTTCCCCTACAGTGTCTATACTTTGTCGCTACGATTATTTTGTTCAGTCATGTAGGTCTATCTACACTTCTTCACAAAATAATCTAGGCTCCTCGTCTAGCCTACTGTACGGAAAACTCTTTAAAACACTATA
>JAJTHC010000183.1 GCA_021299615.1 Vampirovibrionales bacterium | reverse complement strand
TCCTTTTCAAAGGTTACTTAAGGAGGAATAGAGAGGGGTATGATCGGAAGGTTAGGTAGAGATCATCGCCATGGGGGCGTATTTATATAAAAACAATCTTAGGAAACTTTTGTGCTAGTTGAAAGTTTGTGATTTTATGAACAGCTCGACCAAAGAAAAAGTAGATGCCATAGTATAGTGTTTTAAAGGATTGATATAGCCGATATAGCCAAGTTTAGAGTTTTCCGAACAGTAGGCTATTCTAGGAGCCTAGATTATTTTGTGAGGGCGTGTAGACAGACGACCATAAGTACATCGAGAACCCGAGCGACAACGAAGACGCCAGACGCTATGTAATCTGTGAATTGGCATTACAACTGGACGATTTGGCACCAGTCGCTGTATTGAGGCACTTGGTTTCGCACGACCTGAAAATACAAGTCTTGTATTTTCTTCGACAATACCCCAACTTCACCAGTCCCAATCGGGCGATGATCCACCTGCGTGACCCCAGCCACTTGAGCCCCTGTGCCGCAGAAGAAGAGTTCATCCGCCACATAGAGTTCCGTGCGTTCCACCGTGCGTTCCACAACCGTCAAGCCCAACTCCTTACGAGCCAGCTCGATAATCGTGGCTCGTGTAATGCCTTCTAAAATGTTTTCCGTATTGGAAGGCGTAATCAATTGACCGTTTCGCACCAAAAACAAGTTCATGGCGGAACCTTCCGACACCTTGCCTTGCTCGGTGAGGACGATCGCATCGTCAAAGCCTGAACGACGGGCATCCGTCACGGCAAGCGCCGTGTTCATGTAAGCCCCGCCTGCTTTGGCACGAGGGGGAATGGCGTTGTCTCCGTTGCGACGCCAGTTGGAAACGCAGACGTGTAAGCCCTTGTCAATGGGAATGTAATCGCCCAAGGGTTGCGTGAAAATGCTTAAACTGGTGGGGTCTTTGTCTAGAGAAGGACCGATCGAGATGCCGTCTTTAAAGAGCGTCGGGCGAATGTAGGTGTCGCCTCGGTGAGCGTTCTTGCGAATGAGTTCCGCCAAAATGTTCAAGCAATCGTCGACGGTTTCGTCAATGTGCATATAAAAAATGTTGGCGTTGGAAAGCAAGCGTTCAAAGTGTTCTCTGGCTCTGAAAATCGCAATGGCGTTCTGATCTTCGATCCAATACCCTCGGATGCCTTCAAAAATCGACGTGCCATACAACAAGGAATGGTTGCGAATCGACACAACGGCGTCCGCATCTGGGCAAATTTCTTTACGAAAATAAACGTATCGGGTATCTTGAGCTTGCATGAAAAAGTCCTTCTCAACAGAATAATGATTTTTTTTTAATTCTATCGTAAAAAACAAATAAGGTATAGAGCTTTTCGCTAAATAATAGTGTTTTAAAGAATCTTCCTGTCCCCTCTCCTAATTTTAGGAGAGGGAAGAGAACGTCGTAAGACGTTCGAGGGTGAGGTTAAACCTTAGACTCCGTTGGTGAGTTTAACCGCCCCCTAACCCCCTCCTAAAATTAGGAGGGGGGGACAAAACCGATGTTTAATTTTTTAAGACACTATAGTCCAATCCGATTGTGGAATGCCCTGAAAATAAAGTAAGGCGGATAAATCATTAAACCGCACCGAAGCTCGGCTTTGCTCGTGTACCGCCTTTTTCGAATGAAAGGCGACCCCCAAACCGCTGGCTTGTAACATGAGCAAATCATTGGCCCCGTCGCCCACGGTGAGCGTCGCTTCAAGGGGAATCGACAAACGTTTACTATAATAATGTAACGCTTCGAGCTTGGCTTCTTTGCCCAAGATCGGCGGAATGACCTGCCCTGTAAAGACGCCGTTCGCCTCTTCCAGCTGGTTGGCTTGGTGAGCATCTAGGCGAAGCTCATCACACAAGGCCTGCGTAAAGGGGGTGAAACCGCCTGAAACCAAGACGTTAAAGCATCCGAGATGCCGCATCGTGTCGACGAGCGTTTTCGCCCCAGCCATCCGAGGCGTGGCATCTAACACGTGATGCACACTCGCAACAGGCAAGCCCTTGAGCAACGCGACTCGCTCAATCAGGGCGTCTTCAAAATTCAGCGTACCATTCATGGCGGCTTCCGTAATACGAGCGACTTCAGCTTTTTTGCCGACAAAATCCGCCAACTCATCGATACATTCGCCTTCTAAGAAGGTGGAATCCATGTCGCTCATTAGCAAAGCTTTTCGGCGTGGAAATGCGTCATCTAGCGGATGAATGCACCAATCCAGCTTAAAGCCGTCTAGGGCATCTTTTACCAGACCGTGCATCCCGAAAAAGGCACAGTCGTCTTCGAGTTCTAGGGTGAAATCCCACGCCGTGTGTGCGTTTTTAGTAGTGGCTGTGCTTAACGGCGTGACCTCTTGAATCGTCAACGGCATAAAATAATTCAAGCCTTCCACCAAAACAGGTACGTTTTCAGGTCGGACGGACTCCCAGCGTTTCGTGGCGTCGTGATGCGGTTGCCAGCTCAAATCAGGATCCGCTAAAACAATCGTCAACACCCATGATTTGTAGGGCTTTTCCCAGTTGATTGAAGGCGTTTCGTTCATGCCATGGCATCCGATGGTGTGGCGGTTTGCTCAAGGGCGTGGGCTTCTAAGATGTTCAACCACGGCGTACGACCTTGATTGGCGATGGCGGTGTGAACATCGAAGCAGGTGCATCCGAAGCAGGGGGAATGACAGCAGGTTTTGTCCGTTTCCACTGAGAAGGTGTCGACGTCTGCAGAGCTTAGGTTCAGGTGCTTGTAGATGTGGGCTTTGAGGGCGGTTTCACGATCGGATGACCAGTGTTCTCCTTCAAGCATTTCGATCGCCAGTTTCACCTGGCTTTGCGGGATGTCTCGAAATTCGTTGGGGGTGAGGGTGGGAAGCTTGACGTTGCGTTGGAAGTAGCGTCCGAACCAAATGCGAGCAATACCGTAGTGTTTGAGTAAATCAGCGTCGTTCAAGCTCGCTTCTTCAATGAAGCCCTGCCCGAGCGTGTAGGCGAGGGAGCCGTCGGGGTTGTAGGCGGTTTCAGTGGCGATGCGTCGTTCAAAGTCGCAGACGTGTTGGGCGTAAGCCGTTTCAAGCGAAGGGGTTGTGGAAGTCATGGGCGTCCTTTTTTCATTTAGGTGAGTTTCCATTATTGTATCGAAAGCAGAACTTGTATTCAAGCTTTGGAATTTGGTATAGTGTTTTATACATAATAAGTGTTGATTGAAAGAATCGTTGTATAAGCAGGCGTCCAAGCACTAAATGCGAGGCTTCCGAGACATTTTGCGGACGTCGTGCAAGGTGAATGATGCGACGAGGTGGGGTTTCAGGGGGGATTTTCAAGGGGGGACGAAGGGGAGGAGAAACGCAATACGTCCTCCCCCGTCCCCCCTTGAACCGCTTTTAGAGGTTTGGAGAACCTTTGGCGGTACAAAGGTCTCCAAGCACCAGCTCAAGAAAGAAGCTAGCCAAAACGAGAAATCTCAAGATGCCACTTCTTGAATATAAAACACTATATAGCCGAATTGATAATTTTCTGCACTTGCGTAAATTTTTATTTGCGTCATAATGTAAAAATATACTTCGGGCAAGTGGCGGAATGGTAGACGCGCTAGTCTTAGGAACTAGTGTAGCAATGCGTGGAGGTTCGAGTCCTCTCTTGCCCAATTTTTTAATTTCGATCAATAATTTTTTTGAAACCCTATAACAAATTTAGGGAATTTTCTCACAGTCAAATTAAAGGCTATAAATTAGAAATATCATGCTCTATTAAGGCTCTGTCTAATTTGCACTGAGTCATCACTATAGAAACCTCTGTGAAAGTTCAAGTCGGATGAAGAGTCAAGGAAAAACAAACGGCTTTTGATACCAATTAAACGATTAAATGGCGTCTGGCGTCTTCGTTGTCGCTACGATTCTCGATGTGCTTATGGTCGTCTCTGTACACCTCGCCCATCTGCGAGTCTAGGCTCCTAGAATCCACCTATACGCTATTCAATCGTTTAATTGGTATAAGAGCCTATCCGAGAAATGATTTTTATAGTAAGATGTAGGTGTTAACGTCATTTTCGGTATATGTCCATGTCAAAAAACGCCATGATTTTCAGAGTAAAGGATGCGTTATGGAAGCGTCTTGAAGCTTTAATTCCTCC
>JAJTHC010000279.1 GCA_021299615.1 Vampirovibrionales bacterium | reverse complement strand
CCGCCGATTTCTGCACCGTTATAGGCGAGATCGTACCCTAAACTACGCACACTCGCAGGATCGCTGTCGAGCAGATGCACATCATCGGGGTGGGGCGACGTAAAGGGATGGTGACACGGCGACAAGGCACCCGTTTCGTCATCCACGTCGAACATCGGAAAGTCTACGACCCATGTAATCTGGTGATTGTTGGAGTCAATGAGCTTGTGACGCTTGGCAAAGTGCAGACGAAAACGCCCGAGTACGTCGCACGCTTTATTGAAGTTGGTATCCGCCATAAAGAAAATGGCATCGCCTGTTTGAGCCTGTGTTTGTTCCAAAACGGCTTTAATTTCCGCTTCGTTGAAGAACTTCAAAATCGGAGACTTCAAGCCTTCGTCTTCACTCAATAGAATATACGCCAAGCCCTTCGCCCCGTATTGACGGGCTTGCTTTTGCAGATCGTCCAGCTCCTTACGGCTGTAGCTGGCAGCGTCAGGCACTCGTAGGGCTAGCACGATGCCTTTATTGGCGGCTTCTTTAAAGACGGTAAAGTCCGTGTCTTTAAAGACGTCGGTTAGGTTCGTGAACTTGAGATCAAAGCGAAGATCGGGCTTGTCGCTGCCGTAGGTTTCCATGGCTTGACGCCACGTTAAACGAGGAAACGGCGTCGGCAAGGACACATTCGCCTGCTTAAACATATGGTGAATCAAGCCTTCCATGGTCGCCATCACGTCTTCTTGGGTGACGAAACTCATTTCCATGTCGATTTGCGTGAATTCGGGCTGACGATCGGCACGCAAGTCTTCATCACGGAAGCAACGAGCGAGCTGATAGTAACGCTCCATGCCCGACATCATCAAAATCTGCTTAAACAATTGTGGCGATTGGGGCAACGCATAGACGTGGGCAGGATTCACACGGCTTGGCACCAAGTAATCTCTCGCCCCTTCGGGCGTGGATTTAATCAAAATAGGCGTTTCAATTTCTAGGAAGCCTTCGCCGTTGAGATATTCACGCATGGCTTGCACCAAGCGATGACGCAATTCAATGTTGGCGAACATTTCAGGGCGTCGCAAATCAAGGTATCGGTGCTTCAGACGCAAGGCTTCATCGACGTGGTCGGCTTCATCCAGCGGGAAGGGCAGGGTCTTCGAACGGCTCAAGACCGTAACGCTTTCAGGATACATCTCGATCGTGCCAGTCGGCAATTTACCGTTGATGGTCTCTTCGGGACGCAGACTCACCACGCCAGTCACGCTGATGACGGATTCGCTTTTGAGCGTGCCTAAAACGGCGTGAACGGCTTGGTTATGTTGGGGATCCGCCACGAGTTGGAAGAGTCCTGTGCGGTCACGCAATTCGATGAAGGTAATGCCCCCTAGGTCACGACTAACGGAAACCCATCCGTTGAGGGTGATGCGTTGCCCGACTTCGCTGGGGCGGACGTCTCCTGCCCAATGGCTACGTTTTTGGGCGGATTTAAACAATTCAAGCGTTTGTGTGGCGTTCATTAGGGCTACCTTTTTTCATATTCAACAAATGTTCTACCATTATATCTTAAACACAATCAGGGGTCTAGCATACGTCCATTTTTAAAAAAACCAAATAAAACTCAAATAAAATATGAAAATAGGTTTTGTCTATTTTAGTGCTTTGCTCTATAATAGGAAAATCAACGTATAGCGAGTATGTTCTGTGTCTAATTTTTTAAGTCCTCCCCAAAAGCCCCCCCAAAACTATGGATCCCTTGAAGAAGATGCCCTTGGTTTATTACAAGTGGAACGCATGCTCGTAGGGTCTTCACATTTTCAACACACGGCTTGCCTAGAAAAAAGCTTTTTTACAGAACGTGTGGATGTTCTGCTTGCCAGTGATTACGGCTTAATCAACAAGCAACACGAATGGGGGATTTTAAGCAAAGCCTTGTATGCAGGGCAAAGCAGAACCTTCTTACTGTTGGGGGATAAAGGCTTGGGTAAAACAAGTTTTATTAACGCCTATTTTCAAGCCCTTGCCCAAAACCGTGAGCCTGAAGGGAATTACGCCCCCCACCAAGCGATTAAGCTACAGCTTAGCCACCTGCCCAAAACCCTTTGGTCGAGCTGGTATTTGGAAAACCTCCTGCAAAACGCCTTTCAGTCTTGGGTTAGTGACACACTCACAAGCGTTCAACACAATGCCAACCAACGTTTACAAGAGGTCGGCATTCGCATGAACGATGAGCAATTTACACGCTTATTAACGCAGATTTCAAGCGAACCCAGTCGTGAACTTCGTTACGACTTGTGGTTGAATACACTGAAGCATGCCTTGTCTAAAAAGCAAAATCTCATCCAAAAATGGACGGCTCCTTCGCAACACGTTTTGGAAGAAACCGCACGGATCCTGAACAATCCGTGGGCGTTGGTGGCGTTTCAAGCCCAACAGGCACTTGTTGAAGAGCCTGACACGGAAATCGGGCAACGCTTGGTGGATATGGCTCAAGGGGTCAAAGTCCATGTGTCGACCGTGCAAAGTCCTGCCAGTTTTAGTGTCTTGATTGATGAATGGGACGTCGTTCACCAGCAAAGCCCCCGCCAGCGAGACGCCAACAATCAAGCCCTGCTTCGTCTGGTGAAAACGATACAGACACAAAAACAAATCCCCCTATCTTTGACGCTTACTAGTCGCACGAATGCCTTGTCTCAACAGTTGGGAAGCCCCCTTTACGCCGCCCTTAGAGACAAAGTCCTGCTTTCGCCTTATGGCGAAAAAGAGCTTCAAACCCTCATTGAACGTTCAGCACTCTACCATGACAAAACGCCATTACTAGTGCCTCAAGACGCTTTAGCCTTATTTAGTCACTTGAGTGAAGGGCAGGCTTACAAAGCTCTTGCGGTGTATCAGGCTTGGGTTAAAAAAGCCGAGCAATCGGGGGAAAGTCGTCTTTCTTTAGAAAGTTTAGAGTCCCTTGCGATTGACAAAGCCGAAGACCTCGATGCCTTGCTATACGCTCGTTTACAGCTTGATGCCCTTAGCCATGGTACAAGCTTCATCAATGCCCTAGAACTCGTCGTTGCCCATTCGGATCACACGCCCTTCACCGTGGAAGCCTTTATTGCCGAACGGCTTAAATCCGCCCCCAAAGGTATTTTGGCGAATCATTTGGGCTTGGCGTTACGCAAGTTGTATCTTTACGGCATTGTTCAAAAAATTGAAACAAAGGGGCAAACGGCTTCGCCTCTTTATCGTGTGGCGTCTCGTTACGATTTAGAACGGCTCTATGGTTTCTTTTCAGCCCAAAGTGTTGAAGTTCTTTTTAAAAAGACGCAGGGGCTTCTTACCCAATCGCAGGAATTGATTGCCACAACTGAAAACGCTCCCCCTTCTGAAACAGAAGCGAATGTGTCTCGCACCGCCTTTTTGGAACAGGGCGAAGCCTTGGTGCAGATTCTACCTAAAACCTTTAACGAAGGCGAACTTTCGCTTGAAAAACTGCAAAGTGTGTTAAGCTTTTTAAGTGGGTTGCCTCGTGAAAATGCGGAACGTTTGCGAGAAAAAATGGCTCGCTTTTTAATTGAAGCGGTTGAACACCCTGTTGAAGCTCGTCGTTTAGAAGCTTTCCTGTGCTTGGGTTACATCCCCCTGCCTACGGCTTTAGATGCCCTTTTGGATGCCGTCAAGCATCCCAATACCCTTATCCAGCAACACGCCTTACAAGCCTTGCGTCAATGGATTCAAACCGCTCACGATGTAAAAATCCCTGTGAAAGACAAAGTCTTACCAGTGGTGGAAGCCCTTTTGGAGCAGTTGAATCCACGAGACGGCTTCCCAAGAAAAGACGAGGCCTTAATCCAAAGTTTGGTGTTTGATGTACTGAAACAGTGGCATGAAGGCGAAGCGCGTACGGTATTCAAGGGGGTGCATGCCTACTTGCAAGAACGGCTTAAAGGCAATGATGACAACTACTTGAGCGTCGGTTTCTTGGATTGCTTAACCGTTCTATTAAAGCCGTTTTCTCCCAACGATATAGAGCATCGCATGCCATGGGTCTTGCCCTTGATTGAAAAATCCATGCTCGTGCCTCATTTACAAGCATCAGGCTTTGCGTTGTTGCGTTTATTGCCTGTGCAAATGCCTCAAGTTCAAACGGTTCTCAATCGCTTATTGCAAGAACAGCCCGCTTCCAAACTGGCGTTTGACGCCTTTTTATATACCAGTGAATCCCTTGCCTTACCTACTTTTCAAACGTCTGTTCCTGCGTGGAAGGAAGGTTTTTACGCTTACTTAGAACACCGCTACAATCCCCATGACAAAGCTGTTTTCCTGAATCAAGCTTCGTTTCGTCAAAGCCTGATTCAGTCTAGCCTGCAATTGCTCAAGGTGGTTAAGGGTTGGAATCCCTCTGAAAAGGCTCGTTTGGCTGAGCTTTTGGAAGAAAGTTTGGCGTTTCCAGAATGGCAGGCTCACTTGGATCTTTTGTGGGTTGTCTTGCGTTTAAAACAACAATTAGATGATGAAGGTGCTTTAAAAGAAAGTACGGCTCGTTATTTGGGACAGTTAACAGCAACGCCCACGTCTCATTTGTTGAAACAACTTTTAGGAACGACGTAAAAAGGTGGCACAAACTTTGATTGATAGATGTTTATGTGTATAGTATGATGTCATCATCTTGAAATACAACACTGTTTAAGAATAAGGTTTTTTGAATGAATCCCGAAATGCTTTACCAGTTACTAACGGCTCAACTCGCTTCACAGCCCAATTTGGCTGAAATCCAAACGCCTGCTCCCTGCCCAGAATCATGGCCCTTGCTTCTAAGTGAACTGGTATTTGAACGTAAGCGTATGACGGGCTTTTACGTCACTGATGCTCAAGAAAATCGCGTATTTTGTCGCTGCTCTATGGTGGATGTGTACGAAAAAGTCATTGCCTTAGGCGAAGGAGCGATTATTCACTTAAGAGGGGCTTCTCCTGTCTATCTCAAGGCCCTAAATGCCTATGGCTTGGATGTTGAGCAGGTGCTAAAGCTCAAAGAATATGCTGATGAAGTCAAAAGTTTACAAAAAAAGTTGGCGAAGCGTGAACTTCGTTTGCGTCAACAAATGGAAAAAGAAGGCATTTTTAAAGACGAAAGTCCCTCGATTTAAACGTTCTTTTCTCGTTCTTTCTAAAAAGGTAAATCCCTAATATGAGTGGTTTTGCGTCCTTATTTAAGCGTTGGCGAAATACGTTTGATGCTTCTGCCGAAGAGGCGGAACTCGGCGTTGAGTTGAATCCCTTGGTGCAGATTTATTACTTTGGGAGCTTTAATCCTGTTCATGTGGGGCATTTAAAGGTGGCTCAGGAAGCGTTGGCGACCTTTGCCAGTCAAGGCTTTGAAGAAGTGGTCTTTGTGCCTTCGCCGAAGCCTCCGAATAAAATGCAGGCGTTGCTCAAGAAGGAATACCCGATGATGCCGTTGCCTATGCGTTTACGGCTTTTGCAAGATGCCATTGATGACATTGGGGCGGGTAACACGTTGAAGGTTTTGGCATTAGAAAAAGAGCAGGGAAATCCCCAAAAAGCGACCTATACAGCGGAAACTTTACAGCATTATTTCGCTGATTTTTTAAGGGATGCTCCTGAACAAAAGCTTTTTTTGCTTATGGGGGAAGAAACGCTTGAAACCCTACCCACGTGGAAGGATGCCCCATGGCTTATGGCTCATGTGCATTGCGTGGTGATGCCTCGACCGTCGCATCAATCGTTATATAAAAGCATTAAAACGCAGGTTTTGCTGGAAGAGCGTTACGGCTTAAGTTTAAGTCGTTTGAAGCCTGAAGCCACTTTCCCGATGAATGCCACGAGTCTACGTTCCAATAAGGCATCGCATGAAGCGTGGTTGACCCCGACTGTGGCGAAAAACTTTTAAATGATATAGCCGTAATTTCCGACACACAAAATCGTTTTTCTGACACACGAAACCCACTTTTTCGACACACAGAATGCCTATTTCTGACACACGAAACCTTCGCTTTTGGCACACAAAACCCATTATTTTGACACATAAAACCTTCGTTTCTGACACACGCCTTGAAGAGAAAAGCGTCATTTGTCGTATTTTTTCCTGCGTTTCACTCAGGATGACGGGTTTGGTTTTCAAGGAACTACTCTTTTTCAGTATGACACTTTTTCGATGCCCTTCCTAGTGCGTAAAACCCACGATTTTATCGTAGAGCATTTTAAAAAATCAAACAGGGGGTTTTGTCCCCCCTCCTAATTTTAGGAGGGCAAACAATCTTTCTTATTCACGAAGTGAATCTACTCCTTTAGGAAGGAGAGGTTGGGAGAGGAAACCAACGGTTTTCTTTCCCAAGAGAAGCTTTAGCTTCGATAGGTTAGGGGG
>JAJTHC010000216.1 GCA_021299615.1 Vampirovibrionales bacterium | reverse complement strand
TTTTGACCCTGTTAACGCCCGTTTAGAAGCGAAAGACATTCGCCATGCCAAGCAACAGATCAGAGAAATGGGGCTATTGGTGCAAAGTTTGGAACAAGTCAAAGATCAGCGTGCTGAAGATGAACTCAAAAAGTTAATGCTTCGTTTTTCCTTTGGTTTGCCTGAAAAGCAATTGTTGGTGTTTACGCAACAAATGGCGGTGGTTCTACAAGCAGGGATCCCCCTGATTGAAGCCTTATTTATTTTGGAACAACAAACCAGCAATCCTAAACTTCAACAGATTTTAGGCGAAGTGCGTCAAGAAGTTATGAATGGTAAAGTTTTTTCCGAAGCCATGGCACAAACAGGCGCCTTTGACCGCTTGTTCATTACCATGCTAAAAACAGGGGAATCAACAGGGGAACTAGACAACGCCCTATTCGCCTTGTACGAATTAAGAGACAAAGCCTTTAAGCTTCGAGCCAGAGTCAAAAAAGCGATGACCATGCCCGCTATTGCAGGGTTAATCATTTTTGGTGTTATTATTTTAATGCTGACCTTTGTTATTCCGCAGTTTCAAGAGTTCTTTAGCTCTCAAAAAGAAGAACTGCCTTTTATTACCACATTGATGGTTACCTTAAGTAAGTTGGTCTGTGATTTTTGGTGGCTGGTGGTTTTAGTGGTGGCAGGCATTTGCGTGTGGTTTAACATTTACCGTCAAGGGATTGGTAAACCTTTGGTGGATCACCTGCTTATTAAGATTCCTGTTGTGGGGGGGCTGGTGACTCGTGTGTATACGCTACGGTTTATCTCCACCTTAAATACCCTTTTAAGTGGAGGGGTCATCCTTACCGAAGCCTTGGACAAGGCGTCTTCCACGATTCCTAACGTAGACTTTCAAAATGCCTTTACGTCTGCCAAAGAAACCTTGATGAAAGGTGGAGCCATTTCTAAAACGCTTGAAAAAGAAGGTATCTTCCCCCCCATGGTCACTAAAATGATGTCGATTGGGGAGCAGACTGGGGAATTTGAAAAAATGCTTAAAAAAGCCATTGGCTTTATGGATGACGAAGTTGATGCTGCCATGCACGCCATGACGGAGATGATTCAACCGTTGATGACCGTTGTGGGTGGGGGAATTATTCTGTTTATGTTTGCCGCGATTTATTTGCCGATTTTCCAAATCGCCAAAGGTGGATAGCTCCTTTTATAGTGTTTTAAAGAGTTTTCCGTACAGTAGGCTAGACGAGGAGCCTAGATTATTTTGTGAGGGCGTGTAGAACAGACCTACATAACAGAACAAAATAATCGTAGCGACAAAGTATAGGCACTGTAGGGGAAATTATCTAAAACACTATATTTTTGGCGGATGCAATCCGTCCCTACGCAACGGGTTCCAACAATGAAGAGACGCTGTAGGAAATTATATAGCCAAGTTTAGAGTTTTCTGTACTTAGGCTATTCTAGGAGCCTAGACTCGCAGATGTGTGATTGTACAGAGACGAGCATAAGCACATCGAGAATCGTAGCGACAACGAAGACGCCAGACGCTATTTAAACTAAGAATTGGTATAAGCTCGGCTATACACCCCCAGCAAGCCCAATCGGATGATTTTAAACCCTTCCGTATGAAGCATCGCTTTTCTTTCGTTATACTAAAAAAGCATACCCCCCTTTCTTTTAATGAGACCCCCTTCCATGGCACGGCATAAAAAACACCCCGAACATGAAAACCTAGAACGTTGGTTGGTCTCTTATGCCGACTTTATTACCCTACTTTTTGCCACCTTTACCGCCCTTTACGCTATTGCTCAATCCAAATTAACGGACAATAATAAAGCCGCCGAAGAAATTAAAAAATCCTTTCAACAAGAAACTCTGCTGAAAGGCATTGCCTCTGTTTTTCAAGGGCAAAGCACCCCGACGGATAAGCCCAACCCTGCCTTTGAAGAAACAGGTAAAGGTGAAGGTGTGGTGGGTAAATATGAAAGCCTGATTTTAACCCACGGCGAAAAAAAGCAAATGGAAGAACTCCTTGAAAAGTTGGATGAAGTCGCCAATGAACTTCAACAGGATATTGCTAAAGCCATAGCAAACGGCGACTTAAGCCCTGCTGAAGGCTTCAAAGAACAAGTCAAAGACCTAGAAGGTGTCCCTTTAAGAGGCTTAGAAGTCACCTTGCAAGAACGAGGCATTAAAATTAGTTTTGACAGTCGCTTGCTTTTCCCTTCAGGTTCCGCCAGGCTCAACCCCCATAGCATTCGCTTTTTAGATCAAGTGGCAAGTCGCCTATTGAAAAGTACACCTAGCCACTTGGTGCATATTGAAGGGCATACGGATTCTTCGCCCATTTCAGGGCGTTACCCGTCTAACTGGGAACTTTCTTCAGCAAGAGCCTGTGCCGTCGTGCGTCACTTTATTAACTACCATCGTTACACCCCCACCGATTTAGTGGCAATAGGGTATGCAGACAGTCGCCCTGTGACGTCGAACAGCACGCCCCAAAATAGAGCTAAGAACCGACGCATCGATATTGTGTTGCATAGTCGTGAGCAAGAAAAGCGTTCAGATCCAAGCCTTGCCGCACAAAGAGAAAAAGTGTTAATTGATTCGACGCATCGCTATAGCATTGAAAATAAGGCGGCGAAAGAAGCGATTCCTGTGCTGGTAGAAGAAATTCCAAAACCCAAGCCAGTAAAAGAACAACCAGCCCATTCCGACAAAAAGACCACTGTCAAGGAAGTTCCTAAAAAGGATTTAAAAATCTTACCGATTAAGGAAGAGATTCATATTCCGATTTATGGGGAAGACGGGGAAGTCGTCAATAAGGAAGCGATGGCTTAATCGAACACTATAGAAGGCTCAATACAGCACAATCTGTTTTTTGACAATTTTGCCTGTCGGATTCTTCGGCAATTCGTCAAAAAAGCGATACGCATCAGGCGTGTAAGACGCCGACAACTGCTGCCTTACCAAGGCAGAAAGTTCCTGCTGAAGCGTTTTTTGATCGATTTCTTTCGACTCAGGCATCAGCTCAATACAAGCACATAAGGCTTCACCAAGCTTTTCATCCTTCAACGGCAAAACCGCCACATGAGCCACGGCTTCATGCTGAACCAAAATGCGTTCAATCGGCAAAGGAGCGATATTTTCACCTGCTCGAATAATCAAATCCTTCAAACGACCGCCTGAAATACGCAATAAGCCTTCGGCATCAATATGCCCTAAATCGCCTGTTTTAAACCAACCATCCGCACATAAGACTTTCGCCGTTTCGTCTTCATTTTTATAATAGCCGAGCATGACGCTGTCCCCAGCGACTTGGATTTCACCTTCCGCACTGGCTTTGCCTGCTTCAATCGGTAGAACGTCGCCTGTTTCATGGTTCACCAAACGCAACCGCAGATTCACCAAGGGTTGCCCCACGGCACCAGCCACCGCACCACGCTGAGCCGTATTCACCGCAATCACAGGAGACGTTTCGCTCAAGCCGTAGCCTTCTAAGACTTGTACATTCAAATTTTCTTGAATGGTTTGCAATAACGTTTCGGGTAAAGCGGCACCTCCAGAAATACAGGTATGCAAGGTAGGGAATGGTTTTTCCGAATGGACTTCTTCATGCGACGCTTTACGTTTAGCCGCTTGCAACAACACCGTAAACATGGTGGGTACCAGCGGTAAAACGGTAACGGCTTCGGTTTTAAGGAAGTCTACGATTTGCTTGGGGTTAAAGCGAGGCACACAAATGACGGTGGCTCGTTCGGCAATGGCGAATAAGGCACAAATCAAACCATAGCAGTGAAATACGGGTAATCCTAACAAGAAGCGTTCGCCGTCTCGTTGAATGTTAAGGGCGGTTTGAAAGCCTGCCAAGTTGCTCAAGATATTGCGTTCGCTCAACATCACGCCTTTCGGAAAGCCCGTGGTGCCAGACGTATAAATCAAAAACGCCAGTTCGTTATTTGAGCTTTTTTCGGAACGCATTAAGGCATCAAAGGCATCAAGCTCATCTTCAAGGGTGTGGATGGCTGGTGCATAGAAGCTAATTTTCTTTTCAAAACTGCTTTTTTCAGATTCGGCGGCGTTGGCTATTAAAAGAGGAAAGGGCAACTGTTCAACGGAACAGTTTTTTTGTTCCGCAAGTTGAAGGGCTAATATCTCTGTGGCGAGAATACCCGTAATTTCAGCATGAGCAAGCACATAGCCCATGTCTTGAGGCGTCATTAAAATGTTGATGGGAACAGGTACAGCACCGATGAGGCGAAGGGCAAAAAAGCTGACGAAAAACTCGGGTTGATTCCAAAACAAAAGAGCAACTTTGTCTCCCTTTTTGAGCTTCCATTCTTTTTTAAGGGCAGTGGCTAGTCCAATCACTTGTTGCACGAACTCATCGTTTTTCAAGCGAAACTCACTGGTAACAAAGGCATCATAATGCGAACGGGGACTTTGCAACAAGTGCCTTAAAATGGATAAAAACGTCATAAAAGGAAGTTGTAGCTCTTCAATACTGTGAAAATCGGTTCGTTGTTTTAGTGTGCTTTGACTCATTTTAAAAGCTCCTATTTTCTATCATAATCAAAGTAAAAATCAATCACCACCGACTGCCCCCGATAGCCCGCTGGCAAAGGCGGAAACGTCGTTGCCGTAATGGCAGAAGCCGCCAACTGTTCAAATAAGGCGTTACCACTGGAGCGTTTCAAGCGATAGTTGACTAACGCCCCCGTGCGAGAAATGACGAGCGTATATTCAGAAGTAAGCGAGCTTAATTCCAAGGAAGGTCGCCAATTACGATAAATGCGACGTTGCACATTTGAAATATAAGGCGACATGTCGACATCCACCACGGCATCCACGCCAGCGAGTCCACCGCCGCCGCCGTTCTGACCTTTGGAGCTGAACTTGCCGTTGCCTCCTGCTCCCTTGACGCTTGAAGCCGTTGCCGATTGATTACGTTCACCATTGCCTACGTCGTTGGATTTGATCCGTGTGGCGGAACCTGTGCCTTTGCCCCCTGCGGTAGAGCTAGGCTTGGTGAGTGGTGCCAAGTCATCATCACCTTGCCCTGCTGGGCTTTTCGATTGAGGGCTACCGCCTCCGCTAGAGGTGGGTGCCGTCGATTTTTTCACCCCGATTGGACGCTTCTGTGTAGGGGCTTCCACTTGCCACCAAGGCTTTTGACTTTTAGCTAGTTTTTCGGCTTTTGGGGCAGATTCTTGCGTTGGGGTGGGGGCTTTGGAACCTTGTCGTTGAGCGGATTGAGCAACAGAAGGTCTCCCGCCTGAAGATTGTGTGGCTTCACGCTTGTTTTGGCTCTGTGTTTTGACGCCTCCGCTACGAGAGGCAACTTTAGCTCGGTTGCGTGTTTGTGGATTGCGTGGCGTTTCAGGTTTCGTATTGTTGACGATGACAAACTCGATGGGGGTTTGCTTGTCTATCGCCAGTTCAGGAGGCGTGACTTCGTTGAAGTTCCAGCCCAAGAGACTGCTCACCGTCAAAAAGCACAAGAGTAATAAAACCAAGCCCACATGACTGAGGGCTGAGCGTCCTAAGTTTTCACCATTTAAGACGGCATCCTTTTTGGCTTGAGACACATCTTCAATCACGGCTTGCAAGTAATCAGGCAAGGGATTTAAAGTGGCAGCACTTCCATTCAAAAACGGATTGTAGTTTTCATACGCAGAACGAGACATCGCACAATATTCCTCATCTAAAATAATCTTTTTTCATTGTATCACATTTTCGCTATGTAACAAAGGTAACGCATTTAAACGACCCCTGTAAAGTTATCCGTCAAAGCGTCGATGTCGTCTTTAAGTCTTTTTTTATCTGTGACTATCGTAAATGGAGTGTTCTTATGAAATTCAAGTCCTTTCAAAATGCCTATAACATGACCGAAATTTTGGTTTCCCTTTTGATTTTAGGGGTTTTAATCGCCATGAGCTTTCAACTACTTAATCCCAACAAATCAGACACCACCCTAGGACGAAAAGTCGACACCTACCTAGAACACTTAAGTTCTGTACATAAACGCATTGTGTCTACTTACGGCGTAACGCCTTTAAATGTGGACTTAGATGGAGACGGTTGTGCCACACAAGAACAGAATAATTTTATGACTGGCGTGCCTAACTTTGTCAGAAGCTTTGATTCGGTCGCTAGTTTTAGGCAAGATACTTACCCTAACACCGCTAACGGTACTGCCACTTATTTACAGTACCCCAGCAACATTCGGGTTTGGCTTTACCCTGAAGAGTTTACATGGATGCAAAACAGCATTCAAGAATTAGAAGCCTTAGGCTACAGCCGTCGTGAGTTTATGATT
>JAJTHC010000153.1 GCA_021299615.1 Vampirovibrionales bacterium | reverse complement strand
TCGTTGAGTTCCGTGCTTAACAACAACGCCGAATCACGAATCCGCAAGGGAAAGGGCTTATGCACATACGCAGGCTGACGCAACAAATTACCTGCAAACAAATGCCGTGTGCCGATGCCCTTACTTTCCAAGTATTCCACCAAATCCTTCTTGCTAAACGGAGCCGTTTCCTTCACGGTAATCGCAAAGCCAAACCACGACGGATCCGCCTTTGCTGAAGTCGTCGGCAAAATGAGATGTTCCCCTAAAGGCGAAAGCCCTTCTAAAAGCCGTTTAAAATTGGCTTTTCGCTGCTCAATAAAGCCGTCTGCTTTTTTGAGTTGTGCCAAACCGCAGGCGGCTTGCCAGTCCGTGATTTTAAGGTTGTACCCAATGTGTGAATAACTGTACTTGTGATCGTACCCTTTCGGCAGGCTCCCCAATTGAAAGCAGAATCGAGAGCCACAGGTGTTGTCTTTGCCAGGGGGACACCAGCAATCACGCCCCCAATCTCGAAAGGACATGAGAATGTTATACAAGCGTGAATCGTTGGTCAAGACCGCCCCGCCTTCGCCCATAGTAATGTGATGTGCAGGGTAAAAGCTTAAGGTGGCGATATGCCCAAAAGTGCCTGTGAGCTTGCCGTTGTATCGTGAGCCGAGGGCATCGCAGTTGTCTTCAATTAGCCATAAGCCGTGTTTTTCGCAAAAGGCGACAACGGCGTCCAAATCAAAGACGTTGCCTAGCGTATGTGCGATAAAAACCGCTTTGGTCTTTTCGCTACGGGCTTCTTCCAATTGAGACACATCAAGGTTTAGCGTATTTAAATCAACATCCACAAAAACAGGCACGAGCTGGTTTTGAATAATGGGATTCACGGTCGTGGGGAAACCAGCGGCTACGGTGATGACTTCATCGCCTGCGTGAAGCTGGCGTTCCTTGAGCTTCGGCGACGTCAAGGCAGACATCGCCAGCAAGTTGGCGGAAGATCCCGAATTGGTGGAAAGGGCGTATTTCAAGCCGAAAAATCGAGCCAGTTCTTTTTCAAAGGCATCGTTAAAACGCCCTGTGGTGAGCCACATGTCTAGGGTGGCATCGAGCATGTTGTGCAATTCTTCCACGCCTAGCACCTTGCCTGAAGGGGGCAAGTATCGGTTGGGGTTGGGCAAGGCTTCATTCACTTTAAAGTAAAGCGTGCCAAGCAGTTTAATCAGATTACGAAGTAACAGGTGTAGGGGCATGACGTTTCCTTATAGCGACAGAAGGTTCTGCAAAAGTCCTGTCCCCTCTCCTAATTTTAGGAGAGGGAAGAGAACGTCCAAAGGACGTTCGAGGGTGAGGTTAAACCCTAGACGCTGTTTGTGGGTTTAACCGCCCCCTAACCCCCTCCTAAAATTAGGAGGGGGTTAGGCAAATAGAATTTCACAAGACTCCCTACAGTATAAAGCCTTTTTCGATTTTAGACGATAGGGCTTCCTTCAAATAAACGACACCCTTCAGAAAAATCGTCACCCTGCCGAAACGAAAAACAATCTAGTCCTATGACCTTTTGGAGTCTTGCTACATGATGTCTCTACAACCTGAAATAAAAGAAATCCCAAGCCTTTCCGCTGAAGCCATGAATCAGCTTGTAGAAGAAGCCAAGGTCTTTTTCAGAACCTTGCAACCCGTTGCATCGGATTTGTACGACAATTTAGAACGATGGCTCCCGTGTATTGAAGCGTATCACATTCAGGAACTTTCTCAAGCCCATCATCACACCATACGCTTAAAAATAAATTACCTGCTCAATGTTCTGGAACAGGATTATGCGTTTAATTCTATAGAACTTGAAGCCGTCGATGCGGTGGCGTCTTGGGGATTACCCTTCTTAGAAAAGCAAGGCTTCCATGATGCGTTGGATCATAGCATTAAAGTGGCGTTAAGCTCAATTTCACTGTGCCGATACCTAGAAGTGCCTCGTCCGCTTCATGCGATGTCTGTTTTGGTGAGCCTTCTACACGACCCTAAAATCAATGTGGATCTTAAAGATCAAATGGCGATGCTCGTGTCACATCCGTCGTTGGCGTCGGCGTTGTTGACGATTTTCTTGAGTCCACAATACAGTGAACGCTTAGGGGCAACGTGTATTTTACCACATTTGAAAGCCTTGTCGTCTCACTACAAAGTACCTGTTGTGGAGTTAGGCGTTTCCGCCGTGAGTGCCTTAATGGAAAACCTCGATTCGGGCTATGTGGTGGAAAACGGTTTTGTGCGTAATTTGACGCAACTTCACATGGAACGCAGTGTGGAAACGAATGCCCTCATCTGCCAAGCCACGCCTGAATCGATGGAACAGGCCTTAGAACTGGCTGAATACATTCGCATGCAATACCTAACGCAACTCTTTAGCACCTTTGACGCCCATGACAGTGCCTATATTTCACCCATTCAAGGCATGATGCTGGACAACCCCATTCTCAATAGCGTTACCCAACAGATTTTCATTAAAAGTGGTTATGAACAAATTGGTGCTTTGCCCTTAAGTGATGTGTTTACTAGTCACATGCAAATGAAACATATGGATCGTAATGGTCAGATACTCGGTGCGATTTTGGGGGCGTCTGACAACGGGCAGCTCAATGGATACAAAGTGTTGAGTCAAAGTATTGACGATTATATCGCCAGCCTTAGAAGGCAACTCAAAACACCGAGTACATCTGTCACACAGCAATGGTATCAGGTCTTAAATACACACAAACTCAGGTTGCCTTTTACGCTAAATACGTTAGCTCTTTCGGCGACGGATTATCCACAATTGATGATTAACGCCTTTATCGAACGCGTTTGGCGTTCCATTGTTGAAAATTACTTGTACTTAAAAGGTAACGTCAGTAATTTGGTCGCCTTGCATTACGTCGTGCGAGAAGGGGTTTCTTTTTTAGCGACCATTCAACGTTATGCGGAACATGTCGGTTTTGGAAACTTGTGCCTAGAATCACGCTTTGGTGATTTTGTCACGGCAGACACGTGGACGGAATGTTTAGAAGAAATCGCTTACGATGAAGAGTTCTTGTTTTTGCTGTATCGTGAAATGGATCACTGGTTTGAAGGTCGCATGATTCAATGGCCTGAAGATTTGGCGTTGAGCAAGGCTCAATTTATTGAAATCTATAAGCAAGAAACCGTTTTTATTGAAGTGGTATTGCCGTTGATTCCAAACTCACGCTTGCTTGCGATGCCTGAAGAAGGGGATGCTAAGTTATTGCATCAAGTGGTGGGGGTTCGCCCTTCGCCGCTATTGGGAAAGAGCCACGTTATTAACAAGCCTTTGGGCTGGTCGGCTCGCATTATTTAGAAATGTTTTCGGGACTCTGATAGTGTTTTAATACCATTTCTTAGATTGAATAGCGTATAGATGGATTCTAGGAGCCTAGACTCGCAGATGTGTGCAGTGTACAGAGACGACCATAAGCACATCGAGAATCGTAGCGACAACGAAGAGACAAGTACAGGAAATTATAAACTTAGCGATAACAAAAAATAGACTTTAACGAAATACACCTATGGGATGAGGAAAGCCCCTGTGGAATATGTCACACTAAGAAAGAGCAAAGCCCCTTCGTGAGCGTTTGCTGGTTTTTTAATGTAGATAAAATGTAGAGATAAGAGAGAGAAACCCTAAGGTATGCCTAAGTCGCATCGATTTGCGTTGCAAAAGGTGATGGATCTGCGTGCGGATCAAGCCCTCAAGGCCTTGCAAGTCTTCCAAAAAGAAGAAGCCCAATTGATTAAGCTTCAGCAAGCCAAAGCGAATATACAACAGTGCATTCAAAATGCATATGATTCCTTTCAAAACGCCCAAGGCTACGACTACGGCTTGCATTTCCCCCTTTACATTCAAGAACAACGTAACTATGAAGCCAAAATCTCGCAAGATATTACCCAGCAAGAAAAGCGTTGCGAAGAAGCTAAAGCCGTTTATGTAGAAGCCAAAATCAAAGAAAAGTCTTTAGAAAAGTTAAAAGCCAAACAACATCACATTTGGAAACAAGAACTCGCCTTGCAAGACGCCCATGAAATGGATGAAATGGGTTTACGTCAATTCCGCCAATCTGTATAAAGGATGATGCTTTATGATGATTACCGTTGCCCCTGCTTCCGAATCGATTTTAAAAGCGGT
>JAJTHC010000013.1 GCA_021299615.1 Vampirovibrionales bacterium | reverse complement strand
CGATGAAACACGCCGTTGTACTGCTGAACACGGCGGGCATCCAAGCCCACACTAATTTTGTGAAAATCCGTGCCTTCATTCAGTTCCAGCAACGCCACCTGCCATTGAAAACCATTGACGGCATAAAGCTCAAGGGTCGGCAAAAACTGCCCCAAACACCGCAGCATACTTAAAGACGCTCGTAAACCTGTGAAGCTTCCTGGTCCGACGTTGAGATAGGCACGGCTTAGATCATCCAACGACGTTTGTGATTGAGCGAGAGCGTCTTGTAATAACGGCACCAGCAAAGCTGAATGCGTCCATTGTTGGGAAACAGGGGCTTCATAACGAAACACAAGGGCTTGCGTTTCAGCTTCAAACAAGGCGAAATGCAAGGCAAAATGAGACGTATCGACACATAAAACCGTCTTCATGCGAAACGCTCCTTTAAGGCTTTTACGGCAAGCATTCCTTGCGTTGAAACGCCTGTAAATTGGTAGCATCGAGCGTTTTCGACAACAGCAATCTCTAGCTGGATGTCAACGGCATCCGCAAAGCTCGGGATCCGTTTCGCCCATTCCACCCAAACCCACGCAGGACGCATCGCTTGCAATTCTTCCAGTTCCGCCATCAAACAAGCACCAGAACGGTCGTCTAAACGATAAAAGTCGGCGTGAATCAAACCTGCCTTGCCGAGCGATTCCTGCGGATGCCGATACACGTTCATCAACACAAAACTAGGACTCGTCACCCGCTCCGCAATACCCAAAGCTTCGGCAAAATGACGAGCCAGTGTGGTTTTGCCTGCCCCCAAATCGCCGTCTAAGGCAACAGTCAAGGGCGTTTGGCTCGAGTGAAGCAGGGCATCACACAGCTTGGGCAAACCAAGTTCAGATGCAGAATGTTCAAAATACATTTTGAGGTTTCCAAAAAAAAAGCTTTTATGTTAGACTAATGTCATCATATATCAAACATATCGCCACGCCTATTTCTAAATACTGATTCCGTCGTAGCGAAACCATTGGAGACGAGAAAGCATGATGTCCGTAGTATCCACAAACGATTTTAAAACAGGTTTGACTTTAGAAATTGACGGCAACTTATGGCAAGTGGTCGAGTTTTTGCACGTTAAACCCGGTAAGGGAGCCGCCTTTGTTCGCTCCAAATTGAAGAATGTATTGTCGGGTCAAACCCTTGAAAAAACCTTCCGAGCAGGCGAAAAATTGGAAACCGCTCACCTTGAAAAAAGCGATATGGCGTTCCTCTTCACCGACGGCAACGATTACACGTTTATGGACAATAACACCTTTGAACAGCTTAATGTGTCGGCATCCATGATTGGGGACGGCATTAAATATCTGAAAGAAAACATGAACTGCTACATCGTGCGTCATAACGGCAAAGTTGTTATGGTGGAAACGCCTACCCACGTTGAACTTGAAGTGGTGAATACGCCTCCGAATGACAAGGGCAACACCTCTTCAGGCGGATCTAAACCTGCTGAACTTGAAACAGGCGCTGTGGTCAACGTGCCATTTTTCATCGTAAATGGTGACAAAATCCGTGTGGACACTCGCAATAACAGTTACTTAGAACGTGCTTAAGAAGGAAAACCCCTCATGATTCGTATTGCAATTTTAGGAGCAGGTGGCTTAGGTCGTGGTATGGCAACCGTCATTGAAGCTCGTAAAGGCTTTCAATTGGTCGCTTTGGCGGACAGGCTTGGTTATGCTTACAACCCTAAGGGGATTGCCTCTTCCGTGTTGGGTAGAGATCTTGAAAGCGTGGCGGATTTGCCTGAAGGGCTTACGAGTGATGAAGCGATTTTAGATCTTATGCAAGCCCATGGTGATCAAATTGATGCGATTTTCATGGCATTGCCGAACTTGCCTGTGGATTTTTTCGCCAAAACCATTGAACAAATCGCCACAGAAACGCCGTTTCAAGGTGTGGTTGTGGATGCTCTAAAACGTACGAAAGCCGTTGAGCTTTTACTGCCTTTAAATGAGCTGTTGCAAGAACAAAACATCACCTATGTCACAGGGTGTGGAGCGACGCCTGGATTTTTAACAACAGTAGCCGCCGTTGCGGCTCAATCCTTTGCGGAAATTACGGCGATCGATATTTACTTCGGCGTCGGTGTGGATGGCTGGGAAAAATACCGTGCCACCGTGCGTGAAGACATCTTGCATTTACCTGGTTACAATGCGGAAATCGTCGCTGCGATGAGCGATGACGACATTAAAGCCTTGTTGGACGAGCGTGGAGGCATTATTGAGCTGGTCAATATGGAACACGCCGACGACATTATTTTAGAACTCGCTGGTGTTTGCGATCGTTCAAAAATCACGGTGGGTGGTAAAGTGGATGTTCGTCATGCGAAAAAGCCTTGTTCGACAACCGTTACGATGAAAGGGATTACGGCGTTTGGTCAAACGACGCAACATCAATTCATCGTGGGGGATGAAACCACGATGGTGGACAATGTCTGTGGACCTGCCTTGGGATTCATGGCTCGTGCGGTGGAAATGCACAATAACGATCTTACGGGGTTGTACACATCGGCGGATTTAATGCCGAAGACGTCGGCTGAAGGCATGCGTTTAAAGGCGAATGAATTGGGTCGTGAAGAGTTGCTATCGCTTTAAACGTATGCCGTAAGTTTTAACGTTTTTCAGGGATTTCTAGCTTCGTATTTAGCGGGTGACGTCTGATATAGTATTTTAAAGAGTTTTCCGTACAGTAGGCTCCTAGAATAGTCTAATAGCTCATTTTATCTATAAAACACTATACTATAAAAAATTATGAAAAAATGTAACGTGTGGTGTAAGCCGGGTTCTGTATTTAACGTCGTCATCTGTCTTGGGGGAAGGTCGCCCTTCGCTCCTCTAGCGGCGTAAGCTCTACACGGATTCTGCCGAGCAGGCGTTGCATCCGTGTCAGGCAAGCTCTAGCCTTGCACCCTGTTGGGGTTTACCTAGCCATGGTCTTACGGCCATGCTGGTGAGCTCTTACCTCACCGTTGCACCCTTGCCTGCTAAAAAGCATCGGCTGTTTACATTTCTGTGGCACTTTCCTCACGGTTACCCGCACCAGGTGTTACCTGGCGACTCGCTCTGGGGAGCCCGGACTTTCCTCAAGCAAGTGACCGAAGTCCTTGCCTGCGACAACGTACCACACGTTACTCACTTATTTTGTCACGAAAAAGCAAAAGTCACAAGGCTAATTTAAAAACAGAAGACGTCCACGGGACTTGATTCATTACCATATCCACATACGCTTGATAGATTTCAGGGTATTCATGCTCAATATAGTATGCCCTATCAGTTCCAAATTCTTTGACCAAAGCATCTCTGGCTTCTTGTTCAGAACGACATTCTAATTGTTGGAAAATATCCGCTTCACTCAAGCGACGCCTTAGTGAAAAAATATCAAGCGGTACGGGACTGGTGCGAACACACGCATTCATAAGGAAAATCCAATTCGTATAAGGGTTAACAGGAGCTTAAAGACTCCTACATTTTTTTTTGTGCTAGCTCAAGTTCAGTTGACTATAGCTGAATTGATAATTTTCTGTACAGTGTCTATACGTTGTCGCTACGATTATTTTGTTCTGTTATGTCGGTCTGTCTACACGCCCTCACAAAAAAATCTAGGCTCCTAGTCTAGCCTACTGTACAGAAAACTCTAAATTCAGCTATACAAAGACGTACGCACATCGAGAACCCTAGCAAGAATGAAGACGCTAGACGCTATTTAATCGTTTAATTGGTATTAAATGTCGGGGCGTGATTTATCACGTCCACCCCACAATCTTGAAACAGATGCGATAAATCGCATCCCTACAAAAATGGCGGGGAATTTTTAAAAAACTAGACATAAACAAAACGAACCTCTGAATGAAGTCCGTTACGGGAATATGGGGGGTCTAATTCAATTTGTCTTAAATTAAAATGGCGGGTGTCTGTTGCATTACTTCAGCAATCAAACATTCAGCGATGAATTGATTTGTGTGAGAAACGGGGTAGTGATGCTCTTCTTCTGCTTCTTCCCAGCAATCACTAAGGGCGTATGCCCCTGCTAATTCTACAGAAGAGGTGAAGCTAAAGTTTAAACGCTTAGCTGTAGCTTGAGGCGTATGCTGAATAAAGTCATCCTTTGAAAGCGTAACGGTTGAAGCATCCTTTATAACCGTAATGAATTCGCCTTTGGCATTACTTAACTGTGATTCACCCAAGGGTAATTCGTCAAAAAAGTGTTGAAAACGACTTGGATGTTTCATACAGGTGTGTTCCTTGTTAGAATTGTGTGAATGGATCGAAAACAGGGATTCATAATAGACAAAATAAAATTAAAATCTGTCGTTATTGTAATGCTTTCATTATTAGTTTACTCAATCTGAAGCCAAAATACATTGTTCGCTGGATTTATCATTTTAACAACTTACTTACTTTAGTATATCAAAATAAAATCAGAAATGTCTTATTCCTAATAGAAGTTTAACCTTTTGTTACAGAAGCCCTTTGAGAATCGAAATGAACTCATATAGCCTAGTTTAGAGTTTTCTCTACTTAGGCTATTCCAGGAGCCTAGACTCGCAGATGTGTGAGGTGTATAAAGACGACCATAAGCACATCGAGAACCCGATCGACAACGAAGACGCCAGACGCTATTTAATCGTTTAATTGGTATACTACCATAAGTACACATGAAAGGAAAAACGCACACGCCTAGCGTGTTTTGTTATTTTTTGATTGGATAGCCGAAAATGGTGAGTGGGTCAAAAATGGAACATCGTAGACAAGTTCCGAACATATTGTAGAGAAAACGGCGAGTGGTTGTCAATCCTTTTAAAGCAAGTCGCCTAAAAAAACAGGAGTCCTTACCATGCAAAAAGAAGATGCCCTTGAAAAAACTAAAGCCGATCTCGCTTCCCTTGATGAGGCAGGGAAAGCCAAGTTTAAACGCATCAAACGAAGCCACTTGGATCCCGTCAAGCTAAAGGTCGGGGAAGGAGGAGGGATCGAGCTGAAGAATCCAAAAGCCAACATTGTGGATCATTACATTCAACTACTTGAAACCATTGGCGTGGCGGATGATGATGTGCATCACTATGTGCTTACTCAACTGGTGGCGATTATGGGGGAAGACAACATGAATGCAGGGCTTGCCCTATTGAGTGGTATTGCTCCACAAGATAGCACCGAAACGATGCTGGCTTCTCAAATGGTGAGTGTGAATCATCTTGCCTTGATGATGATGCGTCGTAGCCTTAACGATCAATTACCTGCTGGTCATGTGGAATCATTGATCAACCGTAGCACCAAGCTATTGAAGACCTTTGCCACCTTAAACGAAAGCTTGGTGAAGTATCGTAACCACGGCAAGCAAGTGATTCAAGTGCAACATTTCAATGTGGAAAATCACGGGCAAGCGATGATTGGCAACAT
>JAJTHC010000207.1 GCA_021299615.1 Vampirovibrionales bacterium | reverse complement strand
CCTTATTGCCTCAAGTCAACGGCATTTTATTGTCGGATTACGACTTGGGCGTGGTGAATCCTAGCACGATCGCTTATGTGCTAGACCAAGCGAAGGCGTTGAAGCTTCCTGTGGCGGTGGACAGTCAAGGCGATTTGAGTCGATTTAAAGGAGCCAGCATCCTTACGCCGAATCAACCTGAAGCCGAAAAAAATGTGGGCTTTGCCTTGGATTCCAAAGACGCCATTAAAAAAGCAGGCAAGCTACTGCTTGAAAAAGCGGACGCTCAACATGTCCTCATCACCCTAGGGCATGACGGCATGGCGTTATTTGACGCCGAAAAAGCTTGCGTGTCCTTTATTCCTGCCTTCAACAAGCAAGACGTCTTTGATGTGACAGGGGCAGGCGATACCGTTGTAGCGACGTGGTTGGTTGCATACGCCAGCGGAGCAACAGCATTGGAAGCCGCCGTTCTAGGCAATTTGGCGGCGAGCTTGGTGGTGCGAATTTTTGGTTCTGCGGTAACGTCTCAAGGCGACCTGCTCAAAAGTCTGCAACATTTGGATGAATCGTTACTACAGTCTATTGAAACTGAAACATTTTAGGAAAATAATCATGAGATCACTTGTTTCTAATTCATTGCGAAATGGTGTAAATACCGTTAACCATCCGCCACAAATAACGGCAGATGCTTCAGAAATTAGTAAAAAAATAAAAGCGACTGAAGCACAACTTGCTTCTTTAATCCAAGAAGCCACTTTTCAAGGTGTCATTCGAAAAGTAAAAGATGATCGGTATCCCTCAAGAGTAGAGCAAGAAGCTAGTGAACTCAAAGAGACTTTGAAAATATTATACGAAACTCTTTTTAATGCAGATAGGAATGAGAAAACAAAAGCGGAAAAAAACCTAACTTTAAAACAAGAACTCCCTTATTTAGCTTCAGATAAAAAACTCTTACCACGCATTCAACGTATTGAAGGAATGATGACTCCTCCAGTCTTAACGGAAGCAACGACACACGCTGTGACGGGTGGTCTTTTAGATCTTGCTAAATCAGATTTAGAAAAGCATGTGGTGAATTTAAAATTAAAATTAGGACTGCTTTACCAAGAAATCATGGAAAATTATCCCACACGAAATGTAAAGTCTGAAATTCTGAAAATCATGAGCGAAATAGAAAAGAAAAAGCAAGGCTTGAATTTTGAAGAAATCAAAGCAAGCCCTGTCATACAAAACCTTTACACTCAGTGGGAACTACTACTACACGTTAAGAATTAAAAGGAAAATCCTATGTCCCTACTCGATACAAACGGTCGCTTGTTCGGAAAGTTTAACGTCTTGGACGCAGGACTAGTCTTGCTTCTTGCCATCGGAGGCTTAGGCGTCTTCTTGGTGCAAAGCAACCTGCACGCCACCTCTCAAGCCATGGTCGAAGGCGAAACGGATATTGATATTCGGGTCATGTTCACCCTTCGTAGTGAAGATGCTCAATTGCTTAAAGCAGGCGAAAAAACGAACATCACCATTCGCAACCAGCCTCGTGGTGAAGTGAAAATCTTGGATGTCCAAAAAGCCCCCGTGCAAGTGATGCTCGCCGTCAACGGCAAACCCACCGCTGTAACCGATACCACTGAAAAAAACGTCAATAGCTACTGGGTGACCTTGCGAGATCACGCCACGATCACCAAAGAAGGCTATGTCGCTGAAGGCGTAAAGGTCAAAGTTGGCGTGCCTGTGGACTTAGAAGGCTTCAAATATTTTGTGCATGGTGGCATTGTGGACGTTCGCCCTGTTGCGGATGCCGTTGGGAAAGCCTAATGAGACATTCTAGCGAAACAGGCTATCCTCCGTTTTTAGGGGAATCTAAACTCTTTCAAGCGGGCGTGCAAGGGCAAGCGTGCTTGCATCAGTGGCTGATTTCAGGCTGGGAAAGCTCGCTTTTGGGACGCTTGTGCATTCAAGCCTTGGCTCGCAACGTGGAAGATACAGACAAGAATCACGCCTCTTTGTGGCTAGGAATCTTGCCTGCTCTAGCGATACTCGGGATTTTAATCGGGGTAACATTTTTAGGCACGGGCATCTTGGGGGCAGCGGTTCTCGCTTTGGGCGGATTCATCTTGCTTGCTAGCGTTGTAAGCGGTCGTAACGCATGGGTGAAGCATCCCCACCTACTGGATGCCTTAATCATTCTATTTTTTCTCACTTACGCCGTTTCCGCTTGCTTTTCAAGCCTTCAACCGCAAGCCTTTATTGGTTTTATTAAGCAGTCAATTTTCCTCGTGGCGTATTTGAGTTTTCGCTCCACATGGCATCACGCTTCATCCCTCTTGCGTTGGGGATTCCCCCTGCTCCTGCTTTTAGGAGCCGTTCAAGCCGTGATCGGCTGGTTGCAAGTACATGGCTACGCTGGCGAACTCGCTGGCTGGACGGATGCTAACACCCCTGCCGAACTCAAGCTAAATCGTGTGTACGGCACGATCAAGCCCTACAATCCCAACTTGCTGGCTGCTTTTTTCGTCGCCAGTAGCGGTGCCGGCTTGTGGACGCTTTTACAAGTCGCCACCAAGCCCTTTCGCTTTGTCTTTCCGTGGCTTTTGGTGATTTCAGGTTTGCTCACTTTAGTACTGTATGGCGTGGTGATGACGGGTTGTCGTGGGGCGTATTTGGGTGTTTTTGTGTCGATGTTGGCTCTTTTTATGTTGAGTTTTCCATTGCTAAAAACCGACACCACCTTAAAAGAAGTGAAATGGCTCGCTTCGGCGTGGGTGGCTTCAGCGGTATTGGCAATTGTGGCTATTGCGGGGGTTTTATTCAGCAGTGAAAAGCTCATGCACCGCGTCACCAGCATTTTCGCCTTTCGTGGGGATTCATCTATTTCGTATCGCATGAACGTGTACATCAGTGCGTGGCGTATGTTTTGCGACAATTGGTTGTTTGGCATTGGGCCTTCTAACACCGTCTTTAAAAAGGTTTACGGCTATTACATGACCCCAGGATTCAACGCCTTAGGGGCGTATTCCGTGCCGTTAGAAATCCTTGTTGAGCAAGGGATTTTAGGGTTTGGCGTCTTTTTAGGCATTGTGGGGAGCGTCTTTCAACAAATGGTACAAAGCCTCTTTAATGAAAAAAAGGCGTTGGCTTCAAAATTAAGCGTTTTGAGTCTTGCTGTGGCGTTATTGGCGTTTATGGGACATGGCTTTTTTGACACCATTTTGTACCGTCCGCCGATTATGCTGCCCTTTTTGTTTATGCTCAGTGCTTTGGTGACCTTTGTATCGCTTGATGTTGACTAATACCAATTAAACGATTAAATAGCGTCTGGCGTCTTCGTTGTCGCTACGATTCTCGATGTGCTTATGGTCGTCTCTGTCCACCTCGCCCATCTGCGAGTCTAGGCTCCTAGAATCCACCTATACGCTATTCAATCGTTTAAATGGTATAAATTATAGCAATTCGTAGATGTTATAGCCAAGCCTCTAATTTTCTAAACTTGACTATAAAACACCCTACCCCAAACAGCGATACGCCCCTTGCTGGTGAAAGCTTCGGCTACGAGCCTTGAGTTCAGAAAGCATCCGTCCTTCGGCGATGCTGGCGAGATCGCCTTCCATGTCCAAATAAAAGCGATAATCGCCGTACTGCTCACGAGTTGGGCGTGATTCAATTTTCGTCAAGTTCACCCAATAACGCTGAAAGACTTGCAAGTATTCCGTCAACACCCCTGGGTATTCATGCAAACCTACACACAGGGACGTCTTCAACGGCGGATTGTCTTGCTTAAAGCGTGGAAAGCTTGGATCCCATTGAGGCGAAGTCGTCACCATAAAAAAGCGGGTGACGTTATGGGAAGCATCGCTGATGTTACGGTCGATGATGTGTAGATCGTGCAAAGTCGCCGCCGTTTGCGTGGCTAAAACCCCAATGCCTTGAGCGTCTTCAGACGACAATTCAGACAGGCGTTTGGCGGCTTCAGCGGTGGATGCCGTGGGAATCAGTTGAACAGCGGATCCAAACCGCTTACGAAGCGAATCCTTGCACTGCCCCAACGCCATTTGGTGGGAATAAATCGTGTGTAAGTCGGTGGAACTGGTCGGGGTTTGCACCATAAGGGCATGCTTGATGACTTGCAAGAACTCGGCTTGCACAAACGCATTGTGAGCAGGGTTGCCCAAGAACTCAAGCACTTCTACGACCGTGCCTTCTAAGCCGTTTTCATACGGCACAATGGCGATGTCGACTTGCGAATCTACAAGGGCTTCGAGCAAATGCGTCAAGGTATGAAAGGCGACTTCAGCAGGAGCCGTTTTCAACGCTTGCCAATGCGACAGTGCGGTGCCGACGGCTTGGTGTGAGTTGGAGCCTTTTGGTCCGAGGTATCCGAGTTTGAGGGGAGGCATTGTTGAGCTTTCTTGTAACAATTAGGAATAAATAAATAGCAGACGTCAACGCACTAAATGCGAGGCTTCCGAGACATTTTGCGGACGTCGTGCAAAGGGAATGATGCGACGAGGTGGGGTTTCAGGGGGGATTTTTAAGGGGGGACGAAGGGGAGGAGAAACGCAATACGTCCTCCCCCGTCCCCCCTTAAACCGCCTTTAGAGGTGTTGGAGACCTTTGGCGGAGCAAAGGTCTCTG
>JAJTHC010000239.1 GCA_021299615.1 Vampirovibrionales bacterium | reverse complement strand
TCAAAGCAACACCAGTAGCACACGCCCCGTCACCGATGCCGACATGGTGATTTTGGCTCGTGCGGTGGACAATCTCCAGCAAGAACTCCTTGATTTATATCTCACGTACAAGCAAAGCAAAGATGTGTTGGCGTTGCAAAAGGGCAAGATCGCTATTTTGGAGCAGACCTACGCCCTCGCTCGTAAAAACGAGGCGACTAAAGCCACGACGACTGATTTCAGCCCATCGGATCAACTGATGCGGTACATGTTGAATGACGCCAAGCAATCCACGCAACGGGCGGAACAAAGCGTTCAGCAGGCACAGCATAGCTTGGGGCTGAAGGTCGGGGAAGAGGCGTTGCTTCTGTTGGAGCAAGGTTCTCAATAATTTGATTGTGTCGTTTTGTAACAATCGCTTTTCATAACGCACGGTTTTTGATTGAGTGGGCTTTAAGCTCGTGAAGGTTCTACAACGAACTTTTTATTTGTTTCTCTAACGTCCCTTAATTTTAATGAAAGATTACTTTATGTCGATTAATTCTCTCTCTTCAAATCGCTATGCCCCTCTCCAGCAAAGTCGGTTGAACCCCAAGGTCACTCAACAACGTGAAGGGATGAATTTTCATCCAGATCTAAAACAAGCAGTGAATGGGTTCTATACACTCGCCCCAGAACTTATGAAACACGTTACCCCACATCTACAGACTTTGAAGGAAAGCAAAGATTCCTTCATGCTTAATGCCGAACTGATCCCAAGTGTGAGCGACCTAAATGGAATTCACGAACTTGTATTCACCGCAACGCGATCCGATATCCCCCCCCAATTTTACTCAAGAACAGATCATCCTTTTATGCCCAAAACCCTAAATGAGCAATCCGTGTTAGTACGCCGTTCTTTCGATGAGATTAACGGTAAAGGTATGATTCAATTATCGATTGCTAGTAATGACAACGATGCAACTATAAGTAAAAAAGTTGATGAACTCACTCAAAGGGTCAATACGACTGAATACAGAATAGATCCTCTTGCATACGCAAAAGCCCATTTACCTGAAGAGCAACAGAAGGGAATAAATGATGAACTTGCTACCCTTTTCTCTACAGAACAACCCACTTCTGAGACAATCGTACCTTCCTAAATGAGTCGTCACAAGGGGATTGAGTTCGTCGTGTGTTTGGCGTATAGTTTAGCTGATGCTTACACTATATAAGGACCCCCCCCCCATGATCGCCACCACCGACTACATTCACTCCATTCCTGCTGAAAAAGCGGTCTATCCGCCAATTGAAATATGGGAAAATCTCAATCCCCATCGAGACTACACCATCACCGTCAAAGTCGAAGAGTTCACCAGCGTCTGCCCCAAAACAGGCCTGCCCGATTTTGGCACCATTACCATTGAATACATCCCCAATGACGTGTGCATCGAACTGAAAGCCTTTAAATACTACATGCTGGCGTATCGTAATGTCGGCATGTTCTACGAAAACATCACCAACAAAATCACCGACGACATCATCGCCGCAGCAAACCCTCGTTGGTTACGGGTGCATAGTGAGTTTACGCCTCGTGGAGGCATTTGCACCGAAGCCGAAGTCATTTGGCGAAACCCTGCATGGGAAGGAAGCTTGCGGTAATGACGTTTACAGATGACACGACGCCCTCAAAAGAAGCGGAAGCTCAAATCCAAGCGTGGCAAGAAATCATTCAAGACAATCTCATGGTTTTGGGTTATCCGACGGCACCGTATTGGAAGGGCGTCACGCTGGTTGCGGTGACCAAGCATGCGGATATTTACGCCATTCAAGGAGCCGTGCGTTGTGGTTTGCTCGCCATGGGTGAAAATAAAGCGGTTGAAGCCCTCGCCAAGCGAAACACCTTGCCGAAAGACGTGAACGAAGCGATTGAATGGCATTTCATCGGGCATATTCAACGCAATAAGCTCAATAAAATCGTGGGCTTCTATGATCTAATCCACAGTGTAGATAGCCTTGAACTGGCGGAAAGCATCGCTGAAAAAGCACGAGCCTTAAACATTGAGCAATCGATTTTAGTGCAGGTCAACACATCAGGCGAAGCGTCGAAGCAAGGCGTGGATCCTGAAAATCTCCTCCATTTGGTGGAGAAGATTTTAGCCTTGTCCCCTGCGGTTAAGGTCGCTGGTTTAATGACCATGGCACCCAATACCGAAGATTTTGAGACCATTGACCAGTGTTTTCATGCCCTTAAAGCACTCAAAGAAACGCTTGAGAAACGCTTGAACATTGAAGTTCCGCATCTTTCCATGGGAATGTCAAATGACTATAGCCAAGCTTTGGCAAATGGTGCTACAATAGTTCGTATCGGAACGAAACTATTTGCATAAAATCGTCGTTCGGGTATGATAGTAGTGAATATGGTAAGCAAGGCTTTTAGATTTCTTCTTACCTTCTTACAAAAAGCCCATACAGTCCACAATATTAGGGAGGTTTTACACACGATGTCAAACATTATGATGAAATTGAAGAACTGGGTCACTGGCGATCCCTTTGAAGAAGAAGAATACATGAGCGAAATGGAAACGCATGCCCCTGCGTATGTGCCTGAAAACACTCGTGTCATTAGTGAAGTGCGTCCTCATGCTCATGTGCGTGCTGTGAGTTCCACCAACGCTTCTTTTAGCCAAGTTATTGTGATTGAGCCTCGTTCGTTTGAAGATGCCTTAGAAGTGGTGTCTCACTTAAAAGCTCGCAAGGCTGCCATTCTTAACCTACATTTACTCGATACGAATCAATCTCAACGTGTCGTGGATTTCCTTTCAGGAGC
>JAJTHC010000280.1 GCA_021299615.1 Vampirovibrionales bacterium | reverse complement strand
CGTGTCGTTGGTGGAAGAAATCATCCCGATGTATGTGAAGCGTCAATTGTTTAGTGCCTTATTAGAGTCTATCGCCAGTGAGTTGGCGTCTCGTATGACGGCGATGGCGAATGCGACGGATAACGCCAAAGATCTCATCCACCGTTTGACGCTTGTGTACAACAAGGCTCGTCAAGCCGCAATTACCCAAGAGATTATGGAAATTGTCGGTGGAGCTGAAGCCTTAAAATAAGTTTGCTTATACCATTTAAACGATTGAAAAGCGACTAGGTGGATTCTAGGAGCCTAGACTCGCAGATGGGCGAGGTGTACAGAGACGTACATAAGCACATCGAGAATCGTAGCGACAACGAAGACGCCAGACGCTATTTGATCGTTTAATTGGTATTACTCCTTGTCCCAAATGAAAAGGGGCTTGCCGTAATGACCGTAAAAGTCGTTTTCCACCCCATCATGACCATTGGGCAATAGGTAGTGCATGCTAATCGGGTTCATATGCTTTGCAAAGTGATCCAAGACCTTGCGTTGCACGGGATGCTCATCCTGCCCCAACACATCACGAGCCAGCACGATTTCCGCTTCCCCCGCCTGATTCACCAACCGCACATGGGTTTCTGAAATTGGTTGCACCCAACAGGATCGACAAATCCGCCGATGCGTCAAGTAAACGTCGTAATACGGTGCCTTTTCCGCAAGAGCAAGCAAGCTCACCGCACTGAAAAAGCTCAAACAAAATATCCCCAAATAGAGTATTTGCAAGGATTTAAGGCGTTTCATGGGGATGATCTTCCGCATGTAACAAGGGATGTTCAAAGGCATCTTCGCTAGGGGTTTCTTGAAAACTACGCCATAGGCTTTTGACGAAACCGATCGCCACCCAAGTCACCAGCCCCGCCACCACTAAAGACATCACCGCATCCATCCAAACGAGATGAAAAACCAGTACACACACCGCCGAAATAATCGCAGCGACGGAACCGAGTGTATCGCTGATGACGTGCAAATAAGCTCCTCGAATGTTCAAATGATGGTGACTGTCCTGATGCAAGAGGTACACCGAAAATAGGTTCACCAATAAACCGCCCACCGCAATCCACAACAGGGATTCACCCACGATATGGGGCGGATTCGACAAGCGTTGCACGCCTTCCACCCACAAAAAAATGCTCATGCCACTTAAGGCAAGGGCGTTAAATCCTGCAGCGAGGCGTTCAATCCACCACGCTTTTTCGTAATCGTGATTTTTTTGGACGTACAAACTCAGCATTGCCCCTAAAAAGGCGAGCAGTAAACCCGACGCATCCGCCGCCATATGGACGGCATCACTCATCAACGCCCAACTGTGCGTGTTGTGCGACCCCCACGCTTCAACCCACGCATACGCCACATTCAATGCGAACACAATGCCTAAAATCCGTATTTGCGACCACGAACTCAGCACAAATCCATGCACCTGCCCTCGTTCGCAGGGGGCGTGGTGATGTGAACAAGCGTGGTAATCGTCGTGGGTGAGTGAGGCATCATGAACGTGCAAGGGGACATCTTTCTTTTTTAGTGAGTTGTTTACTCTTTTCATTGTAACGCATTTTGTGGGATTATGCTAAAATAAGGTATCATACCCACTGAAGATAAGGGATAGTTACCATGAACGCTGTTATGGAAAATACGCTCGCTCAAGGGAAAAACGCCTTTCTGCAAATGGCGTGCCTGAGTTGTGAAGAAAAAAACATCTCGCTTGAACGCCTGGCGACCCTTATTGAAGAAAACCAAGATGCTATTTTAGACGCCAATGATCGAGATCTCGCTGAAAATAAGGATGCCCTAGACAATGCCCTTTACCAGCGTCTCAAGCTTGATGCAGGTAAGCTCAAACAAGTCGTGCAAGGTATTCGTCAGTTGGTGAAGCTGGACGATCCAGCAGGTAAAGTGTTGGCGACGACTGAATTGGATGACGGCTTAATTTTGACCAAACGTGCCGTACCATTGGGATTGATTGGCATTATTTTTGAGAGCCGTCCTGATGTGATGCCTCAAATTTTGTCGTTGATTTTGAAAAGTGGCAATGCCGTGGTCTTTAAAGGCGGAAAAGAAGCCAAGCATTCCAACCAAGCGTTCATGGATGCCGTGATTCACCCACTCACTGCCGAACTGGATTTTCTGCCCGAAGGCTGGGCAAGTTTGATGGAAAGTCGTGAAGACGTGCAAGCGATGCTGAACTATCCGCAATATGTGGATCTCGTCATTCCACGAGGCTCAAACCAGCTGGTGCAAAGTATTATGGAAAAAACCCGTATCCCTGTGTTGGGGCATGCGGACGGCGTTTGTCATCAGTATGTGCATGGTTCTGCGGATTTAGACAAGGCGTTAGAGGTGGTGATAGACTCTAAAACCCAGTATCCATCGGCTTGTAACGCCCTAGAAACGCTGTTGGTGGATGAAGCCATTGCGGACGCCTTCTTACCACGCCTCGCCCAGCGATGCGAAAATGAAGGCATCACCTTGCATGCGTGTGAAGCGTCTATCACCTATTTGCCGAAGGCAAAACCAGCCACGCCAAGCGATTGGACGACTGAATACGGCACGTTGACGTTGGCTGTGAAGCTGGTTTTAGGGGTGGAAGCGGCGATTGCTCACATCAATCAGTATTCCAGCCACCATACGGATGGCATTTTGGCGGAAGAGTCCGCTGTTCAGGCTCGCTTTTTAAAGGCGGTGGACAGTGCCAGCGTCTTTGTGAATGCATCGACTCGCTTTGCGGATGGATTTCGCTACGGCTTTGGGGCGGAAATTGGCATTTCCACGGCTCGCACGCACGCCCGAGGGCCAGTGGGCTTGGAAGGTTTGGTGACCTATAAGTTTGAACTCACTGGGCATCATCAGTTGGTGAAGGATTATGTGGGGGCATCGCCAGCTAGACAATTTACGCATCGGACATTATAGGCAAATTTAGAGCTTTCTATAGAATATAATGTTAAAGAATTGTTAGGGTTTGGTGCAAAATACAGAAAAGGGTGCTACACTGTATAATGCTATGTCAATTCATTCAGCTTCCGAACTATAATGTCACTTCACAATACAAGAAATAAGGAAATCCCATGGATTCATTTTCACTGATTCAAAACTTCTTTACCCAAATGCAATGTCCTCATTGTGGTCAACATTTAGAAGAAAATAGTGTCAGCTTACTACGTGAAGATGCCCACATGTTCTTGGTACACTTGGAATGCCAACATTGCCACAGCGATATTGGTAACGCCATGATTGGTGTTGAAACCAACTTGAGCCAGATTTTGAAGCATCAGCAAAATAATCCCGATGCGTCCATTATGATTGAAGTCCAGGAACACGACGATGACGACAACGATTTTGAGTTCGACGGCATGGAAGACAGCGATGACGTGGATTTAAATACCTTAATGCAAAACATTGAACGTTCGCAAAAAATGCCTCGCTTTGCAGGTGGTGTGGGCTTAAGTGGCTTGAGACGTCGCTATAAAGACCCTGAACTGACGCCTGAAGAAAAAGAGCGGCTCAAGGATTATGAGCCTATTGGCTACGATGATGTGCTTGAAGCCCACCACTTTTTCGACAATCTTGGTCGCAACTGGCAGTCGCTTATTCCTGAAGAAATGCGTCAATCCCAAATAGCGTGTGAAGCGGAATCCCACGTTGAAGAAAACGCTCCCTAGCCCCAGCGTGACGATCGACTAACGCCAGCACGCCCACAATATCGATGTGGGGGAATTGCTTACGAATCGCATCGATAGCCTTGAGCGTCGAACCGCCTGTGGTCACGACATCTTCCACCAAAACCACACGACTGGTCGCCTGTAAATGCCCTTCAATTTGCTTGGTGCCTCCGTGAGCCTTGGCTTCTTTCCGCACCAAAAATCCGTTTAAAGGGTTGCCCACAAAGGCACTATAAGCCGTGACGCTTGTCACCAAAGGAGCCGCCCCGAGAACCATGCCTCCCACGGCGGAAGTGGGACGTTCAAGCTGTTGCAAGGCTTGGTAAAAGAGTTGCCCAATCAAAAGCGAACCTTCGCTGGAAAGGGCGGTCATACGGCAATCCATGTACCATGTGGAAGAGGCTCCGCTGGCGAGGATGAAATGCCCTCGCTTAAAGGAATGCGTCTTTAAGGCTTCAAACAAGCGAGCTTGGCTAAGTTGAGAGCTTTCGGGCAGTACGACGCTTCCGCCCCATGCGTTGAGGGCTGTTGGGGTTGTGTTTGACGGGATTAGGGGGGCTTGTGTTGTGGCGTTCATCTTGTAATTGCTTTCTTCGTTGACTTAAGGCGGTGTAACGTTCGGAACCTAGCACGTCTTGCCCAAAGGCGAGGGCTTTTTCCATGCAGTTCAATGCCCATTCTACACCATTTACCGAGTCAAAAGCTAGTTCCCCGAGCAAAAAAAGTGTGCTGGCTTGCCAAAACGCCTCGTTTTTCGCTTCCGCATCCTGCAAAACACGCTTTAATCGTTGCACCGCTTCTTTCGGATGCCCCAATTCCCACAGCGTCAACGCCATGTTGCGTTGCGTTGTCCACTTTAAAATGGCTTGATTGTGAAGGGCATCGAGCGTTTCGGCTTTTTTGAGACAAAGCAAGCCTTTTTCGGCATAACCTGCCTTGAGCAAATGTTCGGCGAGTTCCTGCAAGGCTTCTACCGCTTGAGGATACCCCCCCGCTTCAACGGAGGCTCTTACGCTTAAAGACAAGGCTTCGACGTGCTTGGCAAGCGGTATTTCAGGGGTTTCAGCGTAAAGCCTTAAGGCATTTGCCCAAATCACTCGCTTTGTTTTGAGATCTTCGGAAAGGGTCTCATTTTTAGAAGAGCTGGACTTCCACGCCGAAAACGTGGCATTTTCTTCAAAGTAATGTCGTAAAAAGTCTTGAACAGACTTCGCTTGAAGCAGGTCGGCATCTTTTTCATACAGATCGTTCAATCTTAATAAGGTAGAAAAAGCGATGCCTTCCGAATACTGACCATTTTGAATCCCCACAAAGACGCCTTCTAATAAAGCCAACGCCTTTTTATAATGTTGATGATGCGTTTCCACCAAAACTTGCCTTAGGCTCAGTTCTGCCAAAACGTTTTTAGAAAATAGTCGTTGAAAAGGCTTAAGGGCGTTAAGCGTGCCTTCCAAAGCCGAGATATTATTTAAATGGGTGTAAAGCGTCGCCAATTCTAGCAAGGCATCGGCATAAGGACGGCTCAAATCTTGAGGAGCAAGCGTCTTTCCTTCTTGTGGCATCACAGACGCTAAAGCCCCTCGACGCTCGTGTTCAGGCAATCGAGGCTTGACTTCAATGGGGGGCTTGTCAGGAAACGAAGCGGAAAAAGCCCCTTTGACTTTGGCACTGTCTCTGGCATTTGGACGAGTGGTTTCGCCTGCTTTCGGCAGGCTAGCGGATGCAGGCGGTGAGCCTTGAACAGCGGGACTATTACGGTTTTGCAACGGCATATAACCTTTAGCACTTTTAAGGACGTCCGCCGAATACGCCTGTTGAGGGGCAAATGCGGAAGCACCCGTGCTTTCCAACGATTTTTCAGCATCGTGATGAAAACGGGCTTCTCGTTCTAAGGCAAGGGTGTCGCTTGCCAAAAGCAGGCGGTATTTCGGATTTTTACGGGCTTCTTCTTCATAAAAACGAGCCAAGCGATGGTGCCAATAGCGTTGCAATTCCACCGCTTGCAAGGCATTAAAATATGGTTGAATATCGTGATACAGCTCCACCAACAAAGGCGTTTGAGTGGCATCAAGCGTCGGAACGGCGGGGGTTTGAAGGTGCTTGGCATTCGCTTGATTCATACTCAACGCCAGCGTGTGCGGATTCACCGTAAAACGCATGAGTGCCTTAAACAAGCCGTGTTTCATGGGCTTGGTTAGCGTGTCGACGTCGGTTTGGGTGATCTGAGCCAGTGTTTGCAGGCTCAACGGTTGACGCATCACACTCAACAACGCCAGTAAGGACAAAGCTTCTCCGCCATAGGCTTCTAAATGACGTTGGGTGACAAAGGCAATAATTTTCAGCCAATCGGGTGCGTGCAGGGGGGCTTCGCCTTGTTCTGCTTGCAGGAAGCGTCCTTCATCTAAAATATCTTGCATGGCTTGCGGATTGCGTTTGTCTACGTTGAGCATCGCTTGCCATAACCACGGCATCGCTTGAAGGCTAGGCAGTAGTTCTGCCAAATGTTCAGGCACGAATTCGCTTAAAAGGGATGAAGTCTCTAAGCCCTCAAGCGTCAAGGTTTTCAGCCCTTGAGGCGTTACATCCAACACATCGACACAGTTGTGTTCGCCAGAAAGCGCAAGCTTAAAGGAATCAAAGCTCAACAAAAAGTTCAGTACTTCCACGAAAGCGGGGGCTTGTAGGGTCTTTTGATGGCGTTGTAACAAGGCATCCAGCCCATTGACGATGATCAAGGTGGGCGTCGCATTCAGATGTTTCAGCCGTGAACGCAAGGCTTCAAACAAGCGTTGACGAGCATCCACCGTGTGAGCTTCCCACAAACTGGGCGAAATCACAGATTCTAAAAGCTCTTCAGGCGTGCGACTATCCGCCAATTGGCAAATCTGTTTAAGCATCAGCAAAGCGAGTTCAACGCTGTCTCCATAGGACGGCACTTCAAACCACAACAGCTCCGCATAGCGAGGTTCCAGCAATTCCGCCAGCCCTCGTAGTAGGCTCAATTTGCCCACGCCCTGCTTGCCAACGAGGGTCAACACTTTTGAATACGGTTGATTGAGAAAGCGAGCGATGTTCACCAGTTCAGCGTGACGATCCCGAAAAACAGCGGGTTGATAGCGAATATAGCGTTTGGTCAATGCCAACGGCGATTGTGATTCTCGCACATCGTCGGTTTTTGCGTCATTTTGCCGAACAGGTTGAAAGTCGCCGTTTTCGAGGCGTTTTAGCACCGCAGGCGAAATAAAGGTACGCAGGCGTTCACGTCGTTCCACCAAGCGTGGCACGTGAACACTTTTTTTTTCGCTGGGCTGGGTGTCAGGCATTTTTTCTTAATTCTTTAGTTTTATCTTTAGTTTGTTTAGTTCTGTCTTTAGCTTCTTTAGCTTTATCTTTAGTTTATTTAGTTTTTTGGATTTCTAGTTCCCTTTTATAGCTGGTCGTCGTCAGAGACCTTTGCTCCGCCAAAGGTCTCCAACACCTCTAAAGGCGGCTTAAGGGAGGGAGGGTCTTGGTCGCCCCCCTTCCGTCGAAAAAGTCTCTGACTTTTTCTCTTGGGAAAGAAAACCGTTGGTTTCCTCTCCCAACCTCTCCTTCCTAAAGGTGAAGATTCACTTCGTGAATGAGTTTATCCCACCCCTCTCGCTTTCCCTCCGTTCCTGCCGTCCGCAAAATGTCTCGGAAGCCTCGCATTTAGTGCGTTGTCGGCAAGTTCTCTGTCCGTCATTGCGTGTTGATTTCTGACTCGTTGCATCAACCGACGTCCAAGCACTAAATCCGAGCGGGTGAGCGAACTGCGAATCCCCGAGCGATTTTGCGGACGTCCTGCAGGGCAAGTGGAGCAAGCGAAGAGGATGAGAAGGGGGGTGGATTTTTAAGGAGGGGGGAAGAGAAGGAGAGCCGCAACAACTTCCTTCTCTTCCCCCCTCCTTAAACGCATTTAGAGGTGTCGGAGAACCTTTGTGCGTCCAAAGGTCTCTGACGCACCAGCGTTAAACGGAGCTAGAAATCCAATGCACCAGCTAAAGACGGAGCTACAAAACCAAAACACCAGCTACAACTATAAAATTGAGAAGGAACAAAAAGACTTTGTGGTATAGTTTAATTTCAGTATAAAAGTTTTTAGAAAGCACTCCCCAATAATGATCCTTGATTTACCCCACACAAAGGAGGCTCAAGCCTTTTTCGCTCACGCCGAAACACTAGGGCTTGCCGTCAATGACGCACAATTTCAACAGATCTGCCAGTTTTACACACTTCTACTTGAAAAAAACGAGGTGATGAACCTCACTCGCATCACGGATTGGGAGGGCTTCTTGACTCGCCACATCCTAGAAAGCTTGCTCTACAGCCTGTTTATTCCGCAAGACGCTAAAGTCCTCGATGTCGGCTCTGGCGGAGGCTTTCCGCTGATTCCGCTCGCCATTTTTCGATCTGATTTGAAGCTTTTTTCCATTGAAGTGGTCAAGAAAAAAGCGGTGTTCTTAGATGAAACGCTCCATGCCTTGGGCATTACAGGCGTGAAGATCTTGTCTGAACGAGCCGAAGATCTCGGGCATAAACCGCATTTGCGTGGTGCCTTTGATGTCGTCACCTCTCGAGCGGTGGCGAATCTACCTGTTTTGGTGGAATACTGCTTGCCTTTTGTCAAGCGTGAAGGGTTAATGCTGGCGTTGAAAGGTCCGAAGTGGGAAGAAGAGATGCTCAAGGCGGAAAATGCGATTGAACGACTCGGTGGCGAATTTGTGGATGTCTTCATCCCTGAAGGCGTGGAAGCGTTGGAGCAAACCTGCTACATGGTGCAGTTGATGAAGGTCGCCAACACCCCACGATTGTATCCTCGCCAAGCAGGCACACCAGCAAAGCAACCTTTATAAACGTCCTGTTGAACCGAAGCCCCCTTGACGAGAGTCTAGCGTAAAGGTTTCGCTCAAGACTTCAATCGGCAATTGCGTCACAGGAGCAATCACGGCTTGGCAGATGCGTTCCGCAGGTTGAATCGTGTAAGGCTCCTGCCCCAAATTGATGAGAGCCACCTTCACTTCATGGCGATAATCACTGTCGATCGTGCCGATACCATTGACCAATGTGATGCCGTGCTTAATGGAAAGTCCACTTCTGGCTCGTAATTGCACTTCATAGCCTTGGGGAATGTGAAAAATCAAGCCTGTCGGGATCAAACGTCGCTCAAGGGGGGCGAGGGTCACAGGAGCCTCAATGGCGGCACGCAAATCCATGCCTGCACTACCTGCGGTTTCGTATTGCGGAAGGTCTTCTAAGGCGTGTTCTAACTTGAAAACGCCGAGGGTTACGGTGGGAGGGCTATAGGTAGTCATAGGGATGTCCTTTTTAATCAGTATTTTTTCAATTTTACTAGCTTTGGCGAAAAATGAAAAGGCTTTGTTATAGAAACGTTATCACAATATGTTCGCTAATTTCAGTAAATTGCAGAAATCTGTCAATCTCTCAAAAAATACGGCATTTGTTGTATTTTTGGCAAACATATCGCCGTTTCTAAGGAAAACACGCTAGACTAGAACTCATTAAGAGAGAAAGAAATATAGTCAACGTCGTTTATTTCCAAACCAAGACTATATATAGTGTTTTATCTATAAAGTACTATAAAAATAGGGAAAATCGCCCCATGTTAGCTCGTCAACACTGGAATTGGGGACTTGGTCTCGCTATCATCCTGATGCTTGTCGCCATGCCAATGGCAGATGCCGCAGGCGTCGCCTTACCCACCATTCAACTCGGCGTAGCAAAAAGCAATAGCCCTGAACAAGTGGCTCAAGGCGTACAGATCCTCATTCTACTCACCGTGCTGACCCTCGCCCCAAGCATTTTGGTGATGACCACCGCCTTTACCCGCATCGTGATTGTGCTTTCGCTGGTGCGTCAAGCCCTAGGGACGCCGACCTTGCCTCCTTCGCAGGTGATTGTGTCGTTGGCGATGATTTTAAGCTTTTTTGTCATGGCACCCACCTTTGAAGAAGTCAACAAAGTCGCCTTCGAACCCTTTATGAAGGGGCGAATGTCCGTCGATGTTGCCCTTGAAAAGGCAACCGAACCCATGCGAACCTTCATGTTCAAGCAAACCTCTGAAAAAGATATGGCACTGTTTACCAAACTTGCCAAAATTAAAAAGCCCAAAACCACCAAAGATGTGCCAACTTATGTCTTGTTGCCGTCTTTCATTATTTCAGAGCTTAAAACGGCGTTTCAGCTCGGTTTTGTGCTGTTTCTGCCCTTTATCGTTATTGATATTGTGGTGTCGTCTATTTTGGTTTCGATGGGCATGATGTTCCTGCCCCCTGTGACGATTTCGCTGCCGTTTAAGCTGATTCTCTTCGTTTTGGTGGACGGCTGGCACCTGATCTCACAAAGTCTCGTTATGGGGTTTAGATAAGCATGATTAACGAAGCCTTATTCCTAGATTTACTGAAAGAAACGTTGTGGATGATCATGATTATTTCCGCACCCTTGCTCATTACAGGGCTGGTTGTGGGGACTCTCGTGTCCTTGGTGCAGACGGTGACGCAATTACAGGAATCGACGCTCACCTTTGTGCCAAAGCTCTTGGTAAGTGGGATTGTGCTGATCTTTATGGCACCGTGGATGCTTCAACAAATGTTGCAACACACACAAAAAATGTTTGCTCTTATGCTGGAACTGGCTCAAAACACAGGAAACGGCTAAAATGACCACAGGCGTTCAAGTATTGGGGGGCGATTTTCTACAGTGGCTTTCAATGCCTCACCTGATCGCGACGTTTTTGGTGTTTTGCCGAGTCAGTGGCTTGTTTTTGGTCGCACCCTTTTTCAATCATCCTTCCCTACCGATGCAACTGCGTTTGTGGTTTGCCTTAAGCACCGCCGTGATTTTTTACCTCACGCTAACGGTGCCTCAACAAGTGGAACAGCTCCAGTGGGTACCCATGGATATGCCTCATTTACTACCCTATATTTTCAAGGAACTCGCCTTGGGATTGCTCATGGGCTTGGTGATGAAATACGTCATGGATGCCTTTCATATCGCTGGGGAAAGCTTGTCTCAACAAATGGGTTTAAGCATGGCGAATGCGTTGGATCCATCATCTGGCGTGAATGCCCCGATTCTAGGGAATGCGTTGACTCAATATGCCTTGGTGCTTTTCATGGTTTTGGGGATTCATCACTGGGTGTTGTTGAGCCTGCATAGCAGTTTTGAGTTGATTCCCTTGCATTTAATGCCTGCCATGGGGAAAATGGGCATCCTAAGTGAGCGGATGATCTTGGTGTCCGCAGGCATGTTCAGCACGGGCATTATGCTCGCTGCCCCTGTTCAGGCGTTGTTGTTTATGGTGGAAGTGGCGTTGGGCTATATTTCTAAATTGATGCCTCAAATGAACGTGTTTATGGTGGCGGCTCCGTTGAAGGTGATGCTCGGTTTGTGGGCGTTGATGGCGTTTTTACCGTCGATGCAAACCTTTATGAGCGAACATTACCATGATCACATCAAGGTGCTACGCTTTTTGTTGAAGGGGCTTTTGTAGTGTTTTTTGGGTTTGGTTAGCTCCGTTTAACGCTGGTGCTTGGGGGTCTTTGTGCCGCCAAAGACCCCCCAAACCCCCAAAAGCGGTTCAAGGAGGGGGAAGGAAGGACGCATTGCGTTTCTCCTCCCTCATTTCCCCCTCCTTAAAAATCCTCCCCCTTTTGACCCACCTCGTCGCATCATGCCTTGCCACGACGTCCGCAAAATCGCTCGGGGATTCGCAGTTCGCTCACCCGCTCGGATTTAGTGCTTGGACGTCTGCTTGTGCAAGGATGCAAACACCACCACTTTTTACCTGTAAAGCAATATAGTGGGTTTTAAGGACTATTCAAAGGCGACTCATTTTGTCATACTGAAAAAGAGTAGTTCTTTGAAAACTAAAGCCCAAACCTGAATGTGTCATCCTGAACGCACGTGAAGGATCTCCCCCAAGACAGGGGAGGAGACGTGTCGTTACAACAACATGACGTTTTTTAGATTAGTGTGTGTCAAAAACGTAGATTCCATGTGTCAAAACAGCGGGTTTTATGTGTCAAAACAAAGGGTTTTGTGTGTCAGAATAAGGGGTTTTGTGTGCCAAAAACAGAGATTCTGTGTGTCGAAAAAGAGGGTTTCGTGTGTCAGAAATTAGCCCTTCAACTGCTGGACGTAAGTCTTACCCACTTGCGTCAAACGATACTCCATGCTCGTGGCGTTGCCTGTCAAATCAGGCACCACTTCAATGTATCGCTGAGCCAACGCACGCTCCAGCACAGCGTGGTTGAGATGCCCTGCATCCGCCGATTCCACCAAATGCTTGAGCTGCGAAGAGCCAAACGTCGATTGATGCTGATGCGTTCTCAAGTATTCCCCTGCCAACAATAGCACTTCGGTAATATTGTTGAAGCGAGCTTGGCTCAAATAGCCTTTAAAATCAGGGGCTGATGCCTCGTTTTTGGCAGTGGGTGAGGCTTGAAAATCGTTGAGCAAGGCCGAAAAAATAGGACGCTCTTTAGGTTCAGGCTGATCTTGAACCTGTTGACGATTCTCCACAGGTGGAGGGGCTTGAAAGGCTTGTTGCGTCTGTTGAATAAGCGTTTCCACCGCTGTAGGCGTTGCATCGACTTGCGTTGGAACCGTTGGAGGATTGCTATTATTCGTGGCGGGAGCATACGCTTTTAAATTGGGAAAAAGCTGTTGAGCCACCTCATCTTGGGCTTGATGCTTGACGGCGGATGCTTCCACCCATGCTTTGAATTGCTCCAAGTCTAAATCGCCAGAAAGGCTTGTGTTTTGTGCGTTTTGTGGAATCGGTCTTTGAAACGTGGCTGGAGGGGGAGGAGCTTCTTGCTGAGGCTGCGGAGTTGGAACTGGAAGAGGCAGAGCTAGAGGCTCGTTAGACGCTTTGACCGCAGGCGTATAGCTACTTTTCTTCAACGGAATCAAGCCTGCCAACGCCTGTTGAACCTTCCACGCTTGCTGGCTCATAAAGCGAGCATCCGAAGAATGAAGCTCAAAATCGATGCCTGCTTCATGCCACTTTAAATGGTAGGGAAAAGGGGTGGTATCCACAGGGGAACTCAAGCGGACTGGGGCTTGAGGCGTTTGCACAGAGGCATCCACCGTTTTAGATTTCGGCGTGACTTTACGGGGTTGAACCGTATTTTTAAGCGTGGTTTTAGGGGACGCCTTCTTCTTAGCAGGCGGTTTGGTAGCGTCTTTCAAGGGGAGCGTTCCTTTTTATATGAAGCAAAGTCAAGAAATGGTTTTTAGCGAAAAGCAGGGGCATTTTGTGGCGTTTGTTGAGAGGTATTCAACAAGGCTTCACGCCAATTTTCAAGCTGGGCTTCAATAAATTGAGGATCATCACTTTGAAGTTCAAGTTCTAAATCACCTTTTTTCAATTTAAATACATACTCGCTCATGGGGATTTCCTTTATGGGATTGGGGGATGTTTTGGAGGTCTATCAATTAAATCATGAAACGGTTGTCTATACAGAGGTTTCGGCTATTTTTCATCCACTTATGGGACTTTTTCTCTTAAGCGAATTCTTCCCTCAAATAGTGGAGGCGGTTCAAGATTGCCAAGCGTCATAATACAAAAAATTGCTCGATTCACAGAGATTGAAGGAAATGCCCTGCCATGACGAACATTGCCACATTAGACGATCTATTGACCCCCTTTGAAGCCCATGCGTCTTTGGATAAAGCGGATTTGTTAAACACAGAACACCCTGTGCCAGTCGCAAAAAAGTCTTTCGACAAGAACCCATTAAGTATCAATCAATTAAGTAAGGCTAAACTAGGAAAGAAATCAATCGTTCAAAACATTGTTTCGCAAAAAGCCCATGGTGTAAGCACACCACTCGGCATGATGGAACCGATTCATTCGGCAACCTTTAGCAAGTTGGAAGAAGAACTTGCACAACTTAATCCACACGATATAGTCGATATAGTTCTTGAAACGGAGCCTTCGCAAACGCCAGACATCCTAGAAAATTCTGAGGCTTCTTCTGATGAACCCCTTGTTTTTGAAGCCATTGCAGTGGAAGCCCCTGTTACGGTGGAGCGTCCGCAAGTGGTGAGTCTTGGCTTTGCAGAAGAGACCTTAGACGCCTTGACCCCTCAAGAGCGTCACCCTGAACATGCCTTAATCAAGCGTGTTTCGGATATTATTTTTGCCATTGTAAGTTTGGGGCTTACGGCTCCTTTCTTTGCGTGGGTGGCTTTTCTCTCTAAGTCGCAGGATGCGGAACGTCCTGTTTTGGTGTTTGACGATTATGTGGGGCAGTTTCAACAACGTATTAGCGTGCCTCGTTTCTCTATTTTTGACGACATTCACACGGATTCCACCTTCTTGGTGCGAGCTTCTCATGCCTTGGGTTTGGCTCATTTGCCCAAGCTTTTAAGCCTTTACAACGGGACACTTTCCCTTGTTGGGCCTGCCTTGATGCGTGAATCGGATGTTCAAAACTTGCCCACCAAATACTTGGAACGTTTTCAAGTGTTACCTGGGATTTTTGGCTTGGCTCAAGTCTTGACGAAGTTTTACCCAAAGGCGTCGCTTCGTGCGGTGGCTCAATTCGATTTAGACTATACGCAACGTTGGAACCTGTTTTTAGATGTCGCCTTGTTATGGAGCCACTTGCGAACCAAAGATCCTCACCAAAAAGTCGCCAAAAAGCAGGAGGCCCCATCGCCTCGTCGTTTTCAAATTACCGTAACCTACTAATACAGAAAGCTCTGCAAAAATCTATTCCACATAAATTAAGGGCAGGGATTCGGTAAGTCTTCGTGAATGGCGTTGATTTCAGCAAGGATTTCCGCCGTCAAGGTCACGTCCACACTGCGAATGTTTTCTTCCAACTGCTCAAGCGTTGTGGCACCAATGATGTTACTGGTCACAAAGGGCTGATGATTCACAAACGCTAACGCCAACTGCGTCGGCGTCAAGCCATGGGCGTGGGCTAAATCCGCATAACGCTGAACGGCAGCTTGGGCTTTGGGGGTTTTATAACGAGCGAAGTATTCACCAAATAGTTCCATGCGACTGCCTTTGGGGTGCTGATGATTCAAGTATTTCCCACTCAAAATCCCCATCGCCAAGGGAGAATACGCCAACATGCCGATGTCTTCACGATGCATGACTTCCGTCAAGCCCACTTCTTGGGTACGATTCAACAAATTATAGCAATTTTGAATGGATGCCATACGAGGTAAGCCGTGTTGTTCCGCCAAATTGAGATATTGCATGGCTCCCCAAGGCGTTTCGTTAGAAAGCCCCACATGCAGGATTTTGCCTTCTTGGATGAGAGCATCCAAGGCATTCAAGGTCTCTAAAAAGCGATCTAGCACGGCAGGGGTTTCGGGCGTTTCGGCATGGATGTATTCTCGTTGCCCGAACACAGGCACGGCACGTTCGGGCCAATGAAGCTGGTATAGATCGATGCGATCGGTTTGAAGTCGTTTAAGACTTCCTTCAACGGCACGCTTGACACTGTTTGCACTGAAATCGAGCTTGCCGTCACGGATCCATCCGAAACGCTCGCTAGGTCCAGAAATTTTCGTCGCCAAAAACACGTTATCTCGCACACCACGAGAGGCAAAATAATTCCCGATATAAGTTTCGGTTAAGCCTGAGGTTTCCGCACGAATCGGCACGGCATAGACTTCGGCGGTATCCCAAAAGTGTACCCCTAAGTCAAGAGCCAAATCCATTTGAGCAAAGGCATCGTTTTGGGTGTTCTGCTCGCCCCAGGTCATCGTGCCTAGGCAGATCAGGGGAAGCTGTACATTGGTGCGTCCGAGTTGGCGGGTGGGCATGGAAACATTGAGTTGAGGCATGGAAGCATTCCTTTTAACGACAAATGAACTTGTTTTATTATACGTCAACTAAATGAAACTTTGCGATTAAAGTTACCAGTATTCTTTCTTTTTGTCACAATAAGAATAAGCAACATGAATGGAAAGAATGGAACCCCATGTTACAGAGAGATCTTGAACACCTTCTACTCCTGCCTTGGACGCATGAATCAGCGTCTCCGTTTTTAAGCGACTTTGTGGAAGTGCTTCAGTTTTTACTGGCACAGTATTGTAGCGTATGGCAAAATCCTGCTAAAGCCAATTTGGTGAAAAATTTGACTCGCACCTTGCAAGGACGCTGGGAAATAAGCCTACCCTTAAACCAACTTGGCGAAACAGGGGCGTCCCTGTTAAAAGATGTTTCCACCATGCACCAAGCCCGTTTTTTGTTGAGCGGTCATGCCAGTGTGATTGAAAATCCACAAGTTGAAGGGGAAATCTTAGGCGTTAAAGTCCAGATATTGCTCTTTGACACGGCTACGCAAGCGTGGGCGTTAGATCATACCTTAGATCTCACCTATTTTGAACCGCATCGCAACCGCCACAATGATTTTGCCCCCATTACCTGGATGCTTGAAGAATTGATGCAAAATATTTCGCTTCACTTGATCGCCTTTATGAAGCCTGAACATGCGGCTCCTAAAATGGCAAGCCTTTCTGAATTTCATTTAGACACGCCATATGATGCCTTGGTTCAAATTGCTTCGGTTGAAAATCTACCCACCGCCAGTAAGCGTGCGGAAGAATACCAAAAGTTGGCGTGCGTTTTCCCTGAAAATGCGTTGATTCATCTTTTATTGGGGCGTCAGCTTAAGCTGAATCGTAAGTATATTGAAGCAGCTCAAGCCTTGGAAAAAGCCTTGCTGCGTCCTATTTTTCCGAAACGAATGCGTGGACACATCCTTAACGAGCTAGGCAGTTGCGTCGCCTTAAGTGGGGACAAAGAAATGGCAATCGAACATTGGCAAGCGTCTATAGAAGCCGACCCGACTCATGTTTTGGCGTATATGAACATTACGCATGCGTATGAAGAATTGGGGCTAGAAAAAAAAGCAGAAAGCTATTTGAAAGAAGTCTTGAATTATTCGCCTAGTGATACACGGGTGTATCATGCGTTGGCTCGCCTGTATTCTTGCCAAAATCTGTGGGACAAGGCATTGGCTCAATATCAATTGCAATTGTTGCTGGAACCGTCGGATCCGTGGTGTCATAATAATATCGCCACGTGTGCCTTGCAATTGAACAAGCCTGATATGGCGAAACGGCATTTCAGGCATGCCCAAGCCTTGGATGCTGAAGGGGAAGCGGGTCAATATGCCATGCTGGTGTTGACAGGCATGGACGATGAGAATAAGATGAGTGATCTCATTTCATCTTAAATGGGGACGGTTGTAGAAACGTGATTCCGTCATCCTGAGTGAAACGAAGGATCTCCCTAGCCCTTGCGGTTTCCATTTTTGGGAGATGTTTCCCCCTTCGGAAGCCTCAGGGTCAACATGACGTATCCGTTTTTGACTTTTGCAGAGCTTGACCTAGCACAAAAGTGAGTCGCTTGGGTTTTATGCTTGCATAATGCGTAAAAATAACATATAGTAGGATCTGAACTATTTTACTATAGTTGGCGTAGTCTATCTCTCCTATTGGTGTGTTTTGAAAGGATTTTTTATGACGCTTTCCCTCTCTCATGCGTATGCATGCCCTTTTATGGCAAATATGCAATCCACACAACGCAGTGGGGATGCGGAAGGCATGACGCATGCAGCACTTACCCAAAGTCTAACAAGCCATGAAGGTAGCACGCATGGTGGGGGCGAACATGGAAAACATGCCGAGCATGAAGGGGGGCATGAAGATTTTAGCAATGCCGCCAAAGCGTCTTTGGCGTTGAGCAATCAACATAAAAAGGGGGCTAAAGAAAAGGGTGAAGAAAAAGAAGGCAAAAAAGACGATGGTTTGGCTCGTGTAGAGCAGGATCCACTTTTAAATAGGCTGATATCTCAAGTGTCTTTTGATAAAAAGGATGAATCCACCATTGAGTTCTTGCAAGGCAGTACGCTCAATACCATGGGGCATTTCAGCGAAGGCTTTAGCCTTGGGGCTTTGGTGACTGGCTTATTGCATTTTCAGAGCATGCGGCATGCTGAAAAAGCAAATGGTGCACTTGTGCCGGGGCAAGTCCTCAAAGGAAGAAGCCAAGATGGATACTATTACAAAGTAATGCACAAAAAAAATAAAGCAACGAATGCCAATTCCTTTTATACAGGGGGAGGTCATAATGGCAATCGTTCTGAGCGATTAATTGTTATGAAATCTAATAAACCTGGTTTTATGGGCTATCTATTTAGTGGATTTACCGAAGTAGCCGAAATTGATCCGAAAGATACCGAAGACGGTGCAAAGTATTTAAACGTAAGATTTTTTGACCCAGAAAACACTTTTTATAGAGGAGTTGCAGGAGCGAATCAACCCCTCTTTATTGAAAAAAATGCAAATGGAAAAAGAATTGAAAAAGTATATCAAGCGGTACAAAAGTCTACTTTAGATGATGTGGAAGTTCAAGAAATGATCAAAGCTCCTAAAGTCCAAGGATTAAAGTACAGGACAAACCGTGCCGTAACAAATGTATCCAAATGGCCAGTTTCAAGATTTTTTGGAGGTATTTTAAACGACTTATTTGGTGGCTCTTCTGTAAGAAGAGATATTAAATTAAACGAACCGTTACCTAAGCCTACGAGATCTCAAGCGACTTATAAATTATCTGAATTACTTCCGTTTAAAATAGATCCGCATGAAGTGATGAGTATGTCGAAAAAAGACACATTAAGCAAGTTCTTAAGATACATTCCTTCTACGGACAGGGTCATTGGTTGGGGTGTTTTTGGTGGTCTTGCGGCGGTTTTATTTGGTAGTATTACCGAAGGCTATCATTCAGGGATGAGGCTTCCTAACATTAATTTAGGCGGTGGTGGTGGGCATGCTTCTACTGAAGGTGGAGAACATCACTAAAGCCAGACGTCTGCTAGTCTAACGAGCAAATGCCGAGCCACGACGTCTTTCGACGCTTTTTCGATGAAAACAGGGGCTTGCGTGCCTTCCGCAAAAAGCAATTGCATTTCGTTGTCTTCACTATTAAAGGCAATGTCGCTTCGGTTGATGTTATTCACCGCCAAAGCATCGGCACCTTTGCGGTGGAGCTTGGCATACAAGGGTGTCAAATCGCCTGTTTCACTTTCCGCTGCAAAACCGAGCACTCGTTGGTGATGCTTTTTTAATCCACACACTGTTTTCAAAATATCCACCGTCGCTTCAAGTTCTAGCACATAGGGGGCATTCGTGGCTTGCTTTTTAATTTTAGACGCTTGGGGTTGAACAGGCTTAAAATCACTCACCGCTGCTGCTTTTAAGAGCCAGTCGTGTGAAGGAAACAGTTCTAAAGCGGCGTCTTTCATGGATTGAACATCTTGAGCCAAGATCGTGGTATACGGACGCATCCCGATGTGTTGGATATTCGCCGTAATCAGCGTGACGTCTGCCCCCATGGCGTAGGCTTCATCGGCAAGGGCGAGTCCCATTTTACCGCTGGATTTATTAGTAAGAATCCGTGCAGGGTCTAGGGCTTCTTGCGTGCCTCCAGCCGTAACCAAAACTTTTTTACCTGCCAGACGCTTATTTTGTGGATGCACGGCTCGGTAAAGCGTCAGAAGCGTCCACGTATCAGGGGCGAGATGCCCTGTGCCTGTTTCGCCACAAGCGAGCAAGCCTTCCGTCGGTGGTACGATATGCACGTTGGGTAAAGTCGCCAAAGTCGCCAAATTGCGTTGGGTGAACGGATGTTCCCACATGCGGGTATTCATGGCTGGGCTAATAACGATCGGTTTTTCATTGAAGCACAAGGCTGTGGCGGTGACCAAATCTCCCGTCAAGCCTTGAGCCAGTTGAGCAATGAGATTGGCGGTGGCAGGGTAAAGAAGAAGTGCATCGCCCCATTGAGCCAAACTAATATGCAGGGGAACACCTTGGGCATCGACGGCGTGATGTTCGCTTGTGGCTGGGTACTTGCTTAGGCTAGACAGCGTTAAAGCGGTGATAAAGTGGGGGGCATCTTGCGAAAGAATGGGATGAACCCCCGAGGCTCCCTTGCGTTGCAGTTCACGAATCAAATCACCACTTTTATAGGCGGCAATCCCACCGCAAACGCCTAAAACAATGTGCTTGCCTTCAAAAAACATGGATCGAT
>JAJTHC010000210.1 GCA_021299615.1 Vampirovibrionales bacterium | reverse complement strand
TATAGGGGCTGTCTTCAAAAAAGATGAATCATAATGGAGGCGAGACTGACCATACTGGCGAAATGCCTTGATCGCTTCTCATAACGAGTGGCAATACGCCGAAACTCCTTTAATTTCTGAAAACAATTTTCAATCAAATGACGAGTTCTATACACATCACGATCGTATTCCCACGGATTCTTCGTATTCTTCTTCGGAGGCACCACATACTCAGCCCCATAACGTTCAATAAAACGGCGTATGTCCACATCCACATAAGCCCTATCCGCACACCACGCATGGGCAGGAAATTGACTTATAACGGTAATAGCAGGTTTACTGTCGTGAACTTCCCCTCCTGTCAACACGAAATGGGGCAAAGGATAGCCCATAGCATCACACGCCATATGGATTTTCGTCGTATGCCCCCCAACACTAAGCCCTATGCCCTCAAAATACTGCCCCCTTTTGCCCCCAAGCCATGTTGGTGGACGACGCAGGTGGTACTGTCCAAAAAGCATTGCTCTAAATCGGCGTCTTTGCTGAGGGCTTGGTGGATTTTGTCCCAAACCCCTGCATGACTTAGGCGTCTAAAAGTGGTGTAAACACTACACCACGACCCATAACGCTCGGGTAAATCTCGCCATGGAATACCTGTACGCAGGAGGTAAAAAATACCGTTGACGGTTTGTCTCAGGTTGAGTGGTTTACGTCCTCGTGTTTCTGTTTTTTTGGGGAAAACGTCTAAAATTCGCTCCCATTGTTTATCTGTTAAGTCAAATCGCATAAAAATACCCTGTCAACTCTACATTACAAGTCTATTCTAACAAAAACAAACGCCTTAAACTATTTGAAGACAGCCCCTACGTTGTCGCTACGATTATTTTGTTCTGTTATGTAGGTTATCTACACGCCCTCACAAAATAATCTAGGCTCCTAGAATAGCCTACTGTACAGAAAACTCTAAACTTGACTATATCACTCCTGAATCCAAAGACTTTCGATGTTGTGCAAAGCCCCGCCTAATGGCGTGACGTCCACATTCTGCAAGTCGCTTCTTACAGCCACAAGCACCTTACCTGTAAACAGGTACACCATAGGGCTTTCATTGTACAAAATGTTTTGAATCTCGTCGTAATACGGCTTGCGTTTGGCAAAGTCAAACTCGGTCGTCCCCAAGTCATAGAGCTTGTCCACCCGAGCTTCAAAGGGATACAAATCGCTCGCCCGTGCGGACAAGCTTTCCATGGGTCGCTGGTTGAACAGGTGCAAGGCGGCGTTGCTTTTAAACACATTCGCCCCCTGATGCGGTTCCAAGTTACTGCCCCCACTTAAGCCCATCACCATCGCTTCCCAACGCCCTGTCTTCATGCGATCCACCAGCGTGTTGAACTCCACAGGTTGCAGGCTAAGCTTGATGCCAAGGGCGTTGTAATCGTGTTGTAATTGCACCAACGCCGATTCACGATCGCTGTTGCCTGAATTGGTCACGACCGTAAACGCCACTCGATTGCCACGATCATCATAGAGTTCGTGCTTGGCATTCAAGCGAAAACCGCTGTCTTTCAAGAGCTGTTTCGCTTTTTTTAAATCATAAGGCGCCTGATTTTTCATCGATTCATTCAAATAAATACTATTTAAACCCATGCTCGTGAGCAGTGGCGTGCCAAGCCCCTTAAGGACATTTTCCACCATTTGCGGACGGTTCACTGCCACATTCAAGGCTTGACGAAACGCCCTGTTCTGAAACCAGTGGAGCAATTTGGCATCCACAATGGGGACGCCGTTGGGGTCTTTTCGGGTATTGAGGTTAAACGCCATAAACGTGGTGCCATCGGCAGGACCTAGGTCGATGAGCTTGAATTTGGGAGATTTGAGGCGTTGAAGGCGTCCTAAGTTTTGTGGCGTGCCTGAATGCGTATGCAACGCCCCTTGCTCAAAAAGAAGCTGGATATAGCTCATATCTTTGGCAAAAGTAATGACTTCACGTTCCAAATAGGGGAGCCGTTCAGTCTTTTGATTCACCACAAAATAATGTGGATTCCGCTTGAAAATAATGCGTTCTTTCGATTGGTACTTGTCCAAAACCCACGCCCCACAAGAAACAAATCGCTCAGGATGCTGTTCCGCTTCTTGCGTTGACCACGCCGCCCCAAAGGCATCTTCACCGCCCTTTTTCAGGATCGGTTCAAAAATATGCTTGGGAGCAATCGCCTGCCCCAAGTTCAGCAATAAGGGCGAATAGGGACGCTTAGTCGCCACTTCAACCGTGAAAGCATCGATTTTTTGCATGGTTGGAAAGGCTCCGTCCACGAGCAGAATATCTCGGGTACTCGGATTGCCCAAACCTTTTTGGATGATGACATTCCACGTAAATAGCAAGTCATCCACCGTTAGCGGATGTCCGTCGCTCCACTTTAAGCGCTTGCGAAAGGTGAGTCGGATGTGCTTCTTATCAGGCAAAATACTGTATGATTTCGCCACCCACGGCATGATTTGCCCTGTGTAATTGTTGCTTTGGACGGCTTGACAGGTCAACATGCTTGAAATGGCGGAAGATGTGCCGTCAAAGCTCGCCCACGGATTCAGCGTTTTGGGGCCTTCGCCCATGGCGGCTTGGTAGAGGGTGCCTCCGAATTTGCCGAGGGGGTAGGGTGATTCGATGAGTTCAACGCCGTTTAGGGAGACATCCTTGTAAAACTGAGGTTTGCTGGGGTGATAGGTGGTAATCGGGTTCAAGGTTTCTGTGGAAACGGCTTTAGAATGGGGCGTTTGAAACTTGGAAAATCCGTAAAGCAAGACGCCCCCTGCGACGAGGGCAATGAGTCCAAAACGTAGTACAAACGGGAGCATCCAAGTATTCATTAAGCACCTAACGAATTGGCGTCATCCTGAGCAAAGCGAAGGATCTGCTGAGACCTTGCTATTTCCTGCTTAGGGGATCCTTCGTTGCACTCAGGATGACGTTCTTAATTTATCTATTGTATCATTTTTTTGAAAAAGCGTCTTCACTAGCACAAAAGAAAGGCGTGCTTGCCTTTATGCTGATATAGGACAGAAGAAAAGACAAACGATTCAATCAACCTTAGGCAATAGTTCGTAAACACAGGGGAGTTAATTCAATGGGATTTAGCATCAATAATCCAATTAATGCATTACTACCTTTTCCTGCGAACACACCAAAGAGTCCACAAGAAGCGACAACACGGCAATTTAGCGACCAACCGAATGTTTATCGGCGGGCTGGGCAGGATGTCCGTATTCTTGTTGGACCTGATGGCAAGGTGGTATCGGAATGTTTTAACGCTTAGTTATTTTAGAAGAACACAATTTAGGAAAAATTAGAACGAAGGACATTCAATTATGGCAGACTACGGAAATTATTCACAACCACCTTTGTCCGCAAGGCGTTACGAAACACAATTGCAAAACCCTGCCACCGTCGCAGTGGGGGGGGGCTTTAAGCACTGCAGCAGGCTTTACCGCAATGAACGTGGGTCAAGAGCTATTAGCTGATGCTATTTTTAAAAAGGGAGACGAGGTAGGATCTTTTACTCATACCGCTAAAAGTAATTTATTGGGGCAAGGCATCAAAACAGATGCCCAAGCCTTATTTAAAACAGGGAATGAGACGAAATTCTTAAATAAAACAGGTATCGTTTTAGAAAATTCAGGAAAATTAATTCAAAAATCAGGGGGAGTTGTTGGTAATTTCACAAAAGAATTATTGAAAACCCCTACAGGCAAATGGATGGCAGCATGGACGGCTGGAGCTACCGTATTTGGAGGAATCGTCCATGCCAACGCCGCCCAAAAGCGGAATGAAAATCTTGTGTCTCGATTAGAAACCGAAAATGAAGTTCTTTTACAAGCAAGTGGCAGACCAAGATTACACAAGAATACGCAAGGACGGGGATTCACACCAGATGGTAGACAATACGTCGCCAAACTAGCCGAACCTGGTCAATTGGATCCTAGAGATTCCGTTGACATTAGCTCGATGCTAGAAAGTTAAGACGTTTAACGTCGTGGTTTAAGGAAATTTATAGCGTTTTTATATGCCTCTATCTCATGCCGTCTTCCCGCAGAAGACGGTTTTTTTTATGAAAGCCTTGCAAAAAAACCACTATAAACTCGGCTATATTATTCTGCCTTGAGCTTACGGTTCATCAAAGACCTTATCATCATCTCTTGCGACACTTCCGTACCACTCACTGCTTGTACCACCAAGTCCACAATCGGCATATCTAGCCCGAGTTCTTTGGCAATTTTATGCACGGCTTTGGCGGCTTGAACGCCTTCTGCCACCACTTTCATATCTGCCAAAATCGCTTCTAAAGGCTCCCCCTTACCAAGGCGAAAGCCCACTTGAAAGTTACGGCTTAACGGTGAATTACAGGTCGCTAACATATCACCTAAGCCAGCCAAGCCATAAATGGTGGATTCTTCTGCGTGTTGAGCTAAGCAAAAACGAGCCATTTCCGCCAAGCCTCGAGTCAACAAAGACGCCTTGGCATTGTCGCCCAATTCCTTCGCCGTCATAAAACCACTGGCTATCGCAAATACGTTTTTAGAAGCCCCTGCGAGTTCCACACCCAAGACATCGGTATTGGTGTAGAGACGGAACTGTCTATCACAATTTAAGAGTTCTTGTAATATTTTCGCCGTTTCAAGCGATTCGGCTGAAATCGTGCAAGCGGTGGGAAGCCCCTTTAAAATCTCTTTCGCCAGTGTCGGTCCTGACAAAACGCCAATTTTATGATGGGGAAAATACTCCTTCAAGACTTGAGACATCGGCTTTAATGACGGATATTCCAGCCCTTTCGACGCATTCACCAGCATCGCCGTTTCAGGCAAAGCCCCCGTTGCCAAAATGGCTTGAGCCACTTCACGAGTCGCCTTTGCGGTGACGACAAACAAGACGGCATCGGCATCTTTCACGGCAGTCGCTAAGTCGGACGTTATTTCAACCGAAGCAGGAATATCCATTTGAACAGGGAAGTCCACATGCCGATTTTGCTTGAAGGCATCTACTTTGGCTTCATTACGCCCCCATAAGGTGACGTGCATACGAGCTTTGTCAGGATCCCTCAACTGGCTTTGGGCGGAAATCCATGCCAGCGTCAAGCCCCAGCTTCCTGTCCCTAGAATACATAATTTTTTGGCTGTCTTGTCTTTTTCCATAGAATTCGTCTAAAATCCTTCAATCCTTAAATTTTATTTTCGGTGCCTGCCATCAGGCGTTTGATATTGTCTCGATGACGTAAAAAGACCAAAATGCACGCTGCCACCGTAAAAGCCAAATAAGGCTTAGGCGATCCGAATAGGTACATCACAGGCGTTGCTAAAAACGCCGCCGTCAATGAAGCGATCGACACCACCCGAGTGCTTAAAATCAAGGTCAGCGAAAGCACGGCAAGCACTAAGGCGGTATAGGGCGATAGTGCAAAAATCACACCTAAGGAACTCATGGCACTTTTGCCACCCTTAAAGCCTAAAAAAACGGACTTTGAATGACCCACAATCGCAATAATGCCTACCAGCACATGCAACCACGCTTCTTGAGGCAGAAGAAATCGTAACGCCAAAACGGGCAGAACCGCCTTGATAAAATCAAGGGCGTAAACAGCGAGTCCCGCTTTTTTGCCACACAAACGCATGACGTTTGTGCCGCCCGTATTGCCACTTCCTTCTTGGGTAATATCCTTATTATAAAAGAGTTTGGCGACCAAATAACCCATCGGAATCGCCCCCATAAGGTAGCCCAGCAGGAGTGAAGCTCCCCAAAGAAGCGGCATTGGCGTCTGTTCTAAAAAGCGTTCAAGCATGGGGTGTTTCCTAAACAAGACGTTTACATCTAAATTACGTCCCTTATATTGTAACGCAAGCGAAGATTTTACACCACTTATTTTTCACGGTCACTAATAATATCGTGTTTTAAAGAGATGAGCAGTGGATTTGTCCCCCCTCCTAATTTTAGGAGGGGGTTAGGGGGCGGTTAAACCCACAAACGGAGTCTAAGGTTTAACCTCACCCTCGAACGTCTTACGACGTTCTCTTCCCTCTCCTAAAATTAGGAGAGGGGACAGGAAGATTCTTTAAAGCACGACAGGGGCTTCCATGTCAAAGCGAATCCCCTTCTGATGCAAGGCTTTCACCGCACGCTTGAGTTTGTCCATAGGCGACACGAGCGAAACCCTGAAATACTGATCGCCATCCGAACCGAAGGCTCCACCAGGGGTAACCACCACACCCGTTTGACGCATGAGGTATTCAATCCACTCATAAGACTCCTCGAATACAGGCGGGATTTTCATCCACAGGTAAAAGCTCGATTTCGGAGCCTGTACATCCCAACCCAAGTCCGAAAAGGCGTCTACCAAGTAATCACGGCGTTCTTGATACATGGCACACATGGGTTTAATCAAGCGTTCGGCGTGATTCAAGGCATAGGTGCCAGCGTCTTGAATGGCGTTACAGACGCCATAATCAATGGTGGTTTTGCCTAAATACAAGTTGCGTATCACGGATTTTGACCCTACTGCAAAGCCCAAACGCCAGCCTGCCATGTGGAAGGTTTTGGAAAAGGAGTGGAACTCCACCGCCACATCTTGAGCGCCTTTAAACTCCATAATGGAAAGGGGTTCATAATCGTCAAAGGCAATTTCGCCGTACGCCATATCGGTCACCAAAACCAATCGATGCAACTTGGCAAAAGCGATGGCTTTTTCGTAAAACTCTGCCGTCGCTTCCGCACCTGTGGGGTTATTCGGATAGTTCAACAAAAGCAATTTGGCTTTTTTACAGACATCGGCAGGAATCGCATCTAAATCAGGCAAGAAGTGGTTTTCTTCGGTGAGTGGCATGAAATAAGGCGTTCCGCCCGCAATCACCGTCGAACGCTGATAAGTCGGATAGTACAAAGACGGCACCAAGCACACATCCCCAGGTTCGAGGTAGGCTAAAATCACATTGGCGATGCCTTCTTTTGAGCCGATCAATGGTAAGATTTGCGAATCAGGATTGAGCGAAATGTGGTAACGGCGGTGCATCCACTGGGCGATGGCTTCTCGCAAAGTGGCTTTGCCCTTAAAGCTGGGGTATCCGTGATTTTCAGGATCCAAAATGGCATGATGCAAGGCATTCAAAATATCAGGATGCGTCGGCTGATCAGGGTTTCCCATGCCCAAGTCAATCAAGGGCAAGCCACTTTCACGCACGCTTTGCTTTAAGCCTTCAAGGCTGGCAAAGACGTAAAGCGGTAAACTGGCTAAACGGCTATTGGGTTGAATGGGTTCAAAGGCGTTCGTGTCATCAGTCTCCGTGGTTAAAGGGTAAGAAGCATCCAGTGTTTCAACTGGGGAAAGGTTTGAATATGGCATATTAAGAAGACTCCGTTCTTCGTTATGAAAGAATAAAAACGAGAAATACTCAAAAGTTGCTATAGAAAGCTCTGCGAAACTCAAAAAACATACCGTCATTGCGAGCGTAGCGTGGCAATCTCACTGCCACAAAAAGCTTTCGCCGAGTCTTCTATAGTGTTCTCTATAGAAGCTAAATGTTAATGAGTGTTTTTAATTGTCTAGCCATAAGCGAACCACCGTCAATTTCTTACCGTCGAAACGATCTTTTAGGAGTCTACCTTCTTAATATCAAATACCTTAAGCAATGGCTTGAAGCGTGTTTTGAAGGGACGCTTGACACGCCAAAAGTTCAGCCAACATCGCTTCTTCAGAAGCGAGCTTGTTGAAAGAAGAACCAATGCCTACCGCAACGGTGCCTGTTTGAAGGGCATCTGCCGTATTGTTCGATGAAATCCCAGAAGCCACCATCACAGGCAAGCGACCGACTTCAGCCAAGAAGCGAGCATTTTCAAGCGACATGGCTGCTTTTTCTTCAACAGAAAGCAATTGCACTTTCTCATCATTCAATAAGCGAATCGCCCCTTCGGTTTGTACCATGGCAACACCCATATCCGCCAAGGCATGGAGCATCTCTACTTGTGTGTCACGACTCAAATGACCAGGGATCGTCACACAAAGAGGAGCTTTACCAGCCAAGGCAAGCAAAGTTTCTTGAGCGAGTGTCATCACTTCAGCAGCGGTGATGAAGTCACCGTGAGCGTACATATCGTCGAAATTGCCGAGTTCAGCGACATCGGCACCAGCTTCAACGGCTAAACGCAAGTCTTCAGCCGAAACAGCCGAAGCAAATAGTTGACCATGGAATGCGTGGCGAGCCACTTTTACACACGCTACATTAGCGGAAACATCAAGGGCTTGCACGCCTGCGAGTTCAGCGATTTGGGCTAAAAGAGCCACGTTTTCCACATTTTGATTCGCAATACCTGCAATAGCTTTTACAAATGGACGCATGATAAAGATTCCTTTACTAAAAATAATTATGATTCATTTTAGCATAAAAAAAGAAAATCGAGCCTTTTTTTATGAAAATTGAAGTTCTAGGTAAACAGGGGCGTGATCCGAGCCTTCGGTGTGATCGTGAATGTCGGCATCCACAATATAAGGCGTAAGCGATTTTGAGGTGAAAAAATAATCGATCCGCCAACCGACGTTGCGTTCCCTTGCACGAGTCCGCATTGCCCACCAACTATAGCGTTCCGTCTCATCGGGGTGCTTCAAACGAAAGGTGTCGACAAAACCCGCATCCACCAAGTCATCCATCCACGCACGTTCTTGAGGCAAAAACCCTGAGACCTTCTCATTGTCTTTCGGGCGAGCCAAATCTATCGCAAAATGAGCCGTATTGAAATCACCCGTCAACACAATGGGTTTGTCGGTTTGAGCCTGCAAGGGTTTGATGTGATCTTCCAAAAAAGCATGGTAAAAGTCCATTTTATACTGCAAACGCTCGTCACTAGACGCCCCATTGGGGTAGTACATGCCGTACAAAATAAACTCGTCAAACTCTGCCATAAGCGTCCGCCCTTCACAATCAAAGCGATCCACCCCAAAGCCTTCGACGACATTCAGCGGTTCCACCCGAGAATAAATGGCGGTACCACTATAGCCTGGGCGAGTCGCATGACTGTAATACGCATGATACCCACCTGGGGGATGCCGCATTTCTTCGGTGAGCTGGTGGTCTTGAATCTTGGTTTCTTGCAGGCACAAGACATCGGGGGACGTTTGTTCCAGCCAGTCTAAAAAGCCCTTTTTATGAGCGGCTCGAATGCCATTGACGTTCCATGAAATTAAGGTATAGCGATTGCCTTGACTCATTTTTTATCCTCATCTACAAAAAACTAAAGGTACACTAAAAACGAAAGGTTTAGTCTTGGAGCTAAAGGTTTAGTTTGTGAAACGAAAGATTTAGCTTTGAAAACTAAAGAAACTAAATGTTTAGTATGCAAAACTAAAGGTTTAGTTTTGAAAGCTAAAGAAACTAAAGATTTTACTCGATTTCACCACGAGCGATTTTATCCAAGAGTTGACTCATCCGCACGCCACGCTCAAGGGAATCGTCAAACTTAAAATGCACTTCAGGCGTGTGACGCAAACGAACACGATGCCCCAACGCTTTGCGAGCCTTGGATTGATGCGAAATCAAAATCGTCATGATTTCGTTGCGTTCATCTTCATCGTCTAAGAAAATGCTTAAATAGATTTTCGCCACGCTTAAATCAGGCGTTAAATCCACTTCGGTGACCGAAATCACCAAGTCATCCAAGCGAGGATCCTTCATTTCGGTGCGTAAAATATCGCCCATTTCACGCTGAATGGCTTTACGCACACGATCGACTCGTGTAAACTCTTGTCGCTGATTCATGGTGAAACTC
>JAJTHC010000177.1 GCA_021299615.1 Vampirovibrionales bacterium | reverse complement strand
GGGGGTAGTGTGCCTTTTTCTAGGAAATAGACGATATAGAGGGACTTCAGGGGTATAATTGAGGCAATTTCAGGAAAAATCACTCCATTTCCTCACTTTTTACGCCACTCATAATATTTTCGCTATTTCTCTGTATCCTCATGAAGCTTTTATTAGAATCGCCGATTATGAAAAGTCTTGTTCTAATAGAAAAGACGCCCAGCACTATTTGTATGAAGCCGTCAAAGAAGTACCCTTAAAGGCAAAGGCGTATTATTATTTAGGGAATTTGGCGTTAGACCGTTCTGATTATGAAGAAGCCTTACATTGGTACAACCTGTGTGTTTCAATGAAGCGACCTGCTAAAGCCATTGATATGGTAGAAGATCAATTTAGTACGTGGTTTCCTTATCTTCAAATATGTGTGGTTTATGATCGACAAGGGCTTTATAAAGAGGCGGCTATTGCGAATGAAAAAGCCATGCGGTTTCGACCTCATGATCCCATTATGCAAAAAAATAAAACGTATTTTTTAAGTCGACTCCAAGAAAAATACCCGCTTCCGCAAGAAATCGTTTGATTTTTTGTATAGAACCCTCTGCGAAAGTCTAAAAAATAAGACGCCCTGTTGATACCATTTAAACGAATGAATAGCGTGTTAGGCTATTCTAGGAGCCTAGATTTTTTTGTGAGGGCGTGTAGACTGACCTACATAACTGAACAAAAAAATCGTAGCGACAACGAAGAGACAACACGACATTTAATCGTTTAAATGGTATGAGCATTGCGAAACATCTCCAGAGATAGAAACCGCAAGGGCTAGGGGGATCCTTCGTTTCACTCAGGATGACGGTGTGTTTTTAGAGTTTTACAGAGCTTTTTATACGAAATGTAACAAACGCTAGCACAAAAGCTGACGCCACTTGCCTTTATGCTAGTACAAAGGCTTTTAGTCAATCAAACCACTTTTTTCAAGGGACGAATAGGAATCAAACGATTATGAATATGATGTATCCATACAACGGAACACGCTTAATGCCCGACTACCCAACAGGCTTTACTCCAGACGCCACCACCGCTGCGGTCGTTCCAGGCTTAACTTATCAGCCACTACCTGCCCCGAACGGGATGCCTCGTGGCAACTTCGATCTAGGACCGTATAGCGAAGGCTCCTTAATGACCAATCCATACGGAGGCACGCAAGAATTCTTTGACGGTGCTACCTTGTGGAACCGAAACGGCACGAGCGATGACGTGAAAAAGCTCATCAACGGAAGCGACTTTGGCATTACCCAACTGTCGCAATGGACGCAATGGCAACAAGGCTTAACGCCTTATCCGCCTAACTTCAGCTTCCCTGCTCAATATCCAGCCTTCCCAGGTACGCCAGCGAATCCGTATGGTTCAGGGGCAGAACTTGGGCTAGCAGGCTTGCCTTACGCAGCAGGTTACGGAGCCGCCTACCCTGGTGCCGTGAATAATGCGGTGCCTTTTAATCGTGGAGCCGTTCCACAACAGCAGCAGCAACAACGACCCGCACCACCGTCTGTTCGCACCTAACAATTGAAAGTCTACCTAAAAAGATAAAATGTCATGTTGAGCGAAGCGAAACGTCTCCCAAAAAGGAAACCGCAAGGGCTTGGGAGATCCTTCGTTTAACTCAGGATGACGCTTCCCCATTTTGCAGAGCCTTCTACATAATCTGAATGGTTTCGCCACCCTTCATCTGTACAAAAATACGACCGTCTGCCAGCATAAACACGGCATTACGAGGGCGATTGCCTCCCACTTCGGTGTGCTTAATGCTCAAGCCCATGCGAGCCAGCGTCGTGCGAGCGGTAATGGCATTTCTGGCCCCGATGTTCAAGGGATTGCCACGTCCACCCCCAAAGGTAAAGAGTTGACTTCCGCCAATCAGGACGCATTGTGTATTTTCCGAACTTGCCCCTAAGCCTTGCAGGTGTTCCCATAGCTTGGGTAAGGCAATATCGGCATAACAGGCTTTAAAGGCGGTATCGTCCAAAGGCTTTTTGAAGCCTGTGGTCTGTGTTTGTTGAAACTCACTGTCTGGCAACATAATGTAAGCCATTCCTCCCACATGGGCATGGGTATCATACATAATCACACATAAGCCCGTGGTGACATTTTTGACATAGTAATTTGTCTTAGACATTGAAGAGGCTTGAAAGTCGCCAATTTCAATTTCTTCAATGCTTGAAATCTGCTTCAGCACATCGGCAAGATCTAGGTTAGACGTGGTATGAGATTGAGTTTGAATCATAAGGGATCACTTTATGCTAATTAAGGGTGTGCAGGGTTATTTAATGGATTCGTTCAATGTTTTGACTTCACCTTGGCACGCATGTAAATGCAACATGAGTTCCTGTAAAGTGTTCGCATCGATATTGAAACCGTGTGCATTCAAATAATCTAAGTCAATGGCGTACAACAAACCGTCATTGCCCATGCCGTGACCCAACATCATGCAAAGGGCATCGGCGAGGTGAACAATGCCGAGTAACTGATACACATCATCGCTCACTTTTTCTTTCATATCGCTGGGTTTATGATGGTAACGAATCGCATAAATCATGCGTTCAGGGAAATTCCATTTTTTACCGATGACTTCACCCAATTCACTGTGGCTAAAGCCTAGTAATTGACGTTCAGCTTCATCAAAACCTTGCTTAGATTCTAAGGCTTGAGCTTCAAGATCTTTAAACACATCGCCCACATATTCATGTAGAATCAATTTGCCAATGTCTCTTAATACGGCAACCGTAAAGGCGGTGTCGGATTCTTTGAAGTCGTAGAGCGTGGCAATTTTCTTGGCATAGACGGCTCCTGTTAAGGCGGAGTTCCACAAGTCGCCTTTGGCAAGTCCGTAGCCTGCAATTTGACGATTCAACATTTTGTGAGACAAAATAGCGTAAACTTGAGCCTTTAGTGCTTTCTGCCCTAAAATCGCCACCGCTTCTTTCATACTACTAATTTCACGAGGCAACGCATAATACGCCGAATTAGACGCTCGCAACATTTGGGCGGTGAGTTGGGGATCCAACTGAATAACCTGCCCTAATTCGTCGGCGGTAACATCGGGGTTTTCAAGCATTTGCGACAGCTTTAGGATGACATCTGGCACCGAAGGAAGCTTGGTTAGTTCTTCGGTTATTGATTCTAAAGTTAGTTTTTTAGCGGTAGAAACCATTGTGTTTAGACTCACTCTTTTGATTGAAGGGCGTACGACCCCTTGCTGAATTCAGTATAGCTTATTTTGCATCGACGCTTGCTGAATAGTCTTTAATTTAAATTATTGAAAGGACACAAATCGTAATATGTCCTCTATGTTATAGAAAACTCTGCAGATTGTTACATTTCTTCACGAATGAACGGAATGCTTTGTTTTTGCTAAAATAAAGAGGTAGCCTTATAATTAGAAGGAACCTTTGCCATGTCTTCATTGTCTCACCTTGCATCTGTTGATCCTGAAATTTACGCCATTACTCAAGCTGAACTCACACGCCAGCAATCGACCCTTGAAATGATCGCCAGCGAAAACTTCACCAGTCTTGCCGTCATGGAAGCCTGCGGAACGGTGCTCACCAATAAATACGCCGAAGGGCAACCTGCTAAACGCTATTACGCAGGCTGTGAAATCGTCGACAAAGCCGAAAATCTCGCCATTGAACGAGCCAAGCAACTCTTCGGAGCCTTTCATGTCAACGTGCAACCGCATAGCGGTGCGCAAGCCAATATGGCAGCGTTTATGGCAGCAGGCTTAAAAGCAGGCGACACCATTATGGGCATGGATCTTTCGCATGGTGGGCATTTGACGCATGGTTCTCCCGTGAACTTTTCAGGCATGTATTATAATGTCGTGTCTTATGGCGTGGATGCTCAAACCGAACGCCTCAATTACGACGAAATCCGTCGTTTGGCAGTGGAACACCAGCCCAAGCTCATTATTTGTGGAACCAGTGCCTACCCAAGAAACATCGATTTTGCTCGCTTCCGAGCCATTGCCGATGCAGTGGGTGCCATTGTTCTCGCCGATATTTCCCATATTTCAGGGCTTGTGGTGGCAGGTATTCATCCGAGTCCCTTCCCTCATTGCCATTTGGTGACGACCACGACGCATAAAACCTTGCGTGGGCCTCGTGGGGGCATCATTATGTCCGCTGATGAAACCTACGCTAAAGCCATCGACAAAGCGACTTTCCCAGGTATTCAAGGCGGTCCGTTGATGCACATTATCGCCGCCAAAGCGGTCGCCTTTAAAGAAGCCTTGAGTCCTGAATTTAAAGAGTACGCTCAACATGTGGCGGAAAATGCCCAGATTTTAGCCAGTACCTTGCAAGAACGTGGTGTTAAAATCACCACAGGTGGCACGGATACCCACTTGCTCGTGATTGATTTTACGCCTCAAGACAAAACAGGCAAAGAAATGCAACAGCTTTTTGAAGAAATTGGAGTCACGGCGAATAAAAACACCGTTCCCAATGACACTCGCAGTCCTTTCGTGACCAGTGGCGTTAGACTCGGCACGCCAGCCTTGACCACTCGAGGCTTTGACGCCCCTGCGATGAAGGCGTTGGCTCACATTTTGGCGGATGCCATTCTGCTGGAAAACCCTCCGCTTGCAGAACTTAAAGCTCGTATTGAAGCCTTAGGGGAGCAATTCCCTTTATATCCAGAACTGCTCGCTAAGAGTCAAGTCGCCGTCTAGTTTAAGGCATCTATTGCCCCCCAGCGTTGTTGAGACAAAGAAAGAAGCCCTTCTATGATACCCCTTTCACCTGAATTGAATCTTGATTTAGGACTTGGTTTTTTCACGTCTTTGTTAGCGTCCTTGTTATTGGTGCCGTTGGTGGCTCGCTATGCCCTAAAAGCAGGCTTGTTCGATGCACCAGGTGAGCGAAAAATCCACCAAACACCCGTACCACGCTTGGGTGGCATTGCTATTTTCGCAAGCTTTCTCATCGCACTAGGAGCCGTTGGTGTGTTTGGGCATAGTCCTGCCACGTTTTTGATTGAAAAAGGCAATTTGGGACTCATCGCAGGGGGAACGCTGATTTTCTTATTGGGATTGCTGGACGATCTCTTCAATTTGTCGCCTTATGTGAAATTGGCGGGTCAATTTCTCGCTGCCTTTGTCGCCTTTGGCATGGGCGTTTCCATTGAAGCCCTTGATTTACCGGGGAGTTTGTTGCTCGTCCTAAACGCTTTGAGCCTACCCCTAACCCTTATGTGGATGGTCGGCATTTCTAACGCCGTCAACTTCATCGACGGTGTGGACGGGCTAGCTGGGGGCGTCGGCATGTTTGCGGCGTTGACGCTGGCAGTCGTCGCTATTTTTACAGGTCAGCCCCAAGTGGCGTTATTGGCGTTGATTTTATGTGCGTCTTGCCTAGGATTTTTGGTTTACAATTTGCATCCTGCGCGCATTTTTATGGGTGATAGCGGTGCCTTATTCATCGGATTCACCTTGGCGTGCTTGAGCGTTTTAGGCGTATTTAAGATGTATACCGTGGTGATGCTCGCCCCGATTTTGGTCTTGTGCATCCCAGTCTTGGATATTACCTATTCGACCTTCCGCCGACTTTTATTGGGACGCAACCCCTTCGTCGCCGACGGAGAACACTTGCATCACCGCTTGCTAAAAGCAGGGCTGTCTCAACCCAAAGTCGTCAGCGTTTTTTATGCCCTGTCGATTTTAAGCGGTTTGGTGGTGGCGTACTATATTCATTCTTTAGGGTTGTACTTGAAGTTTGTGGGGGTCTTGAACCTGATTGCTTTCGCACTGGTTGCCTTACTTCGACATAAAGAAATCTTCTTCAAGCCCAAACCCAACGAGGCGGATGCTTCATGAGGCAAGGGCGTTGGCGTTTTTTGGAAAACACCCCTTTCACTCGGCTTTTGGGGTCTAAGTCACGCCAAGCTGGACGCCGTAAACCATGGCAACGTGCGTGGTGGAAAGAACCGAAATGGCAGGTTGTTAGTATTTTAGGGGCGGCGGTGTTGCTTTCAGGCTTGGTTTTTTCAGGCGTACTACTCTTGGATGCATCCAATTCGCAGGATCACCTCCAGCAAGCCAAGCAATTAATGGAAGAAGGCAAGGTGGCTTGGGCGGCGAAGGATTTGGAAACGTTGACCGAAGAGCATCCCGATTTGTATGAAGCGTGGATCGATTTGGGGCAGTGTTATTTAGAGCTGAATGAACTCGATAAGGCGGAAGCCGCCTTTGAAGCCGCCATGGCGATTCGCACCAAGCACAAGGGCGTGCAACACCATAGTCAAGATGTGTTGACGATTTTAGCCGAATCGAAGCTTTTACGGCTTCAGCATCGATATAAAGAAGCCGAAGGCTTGCTTTTACGAGCTTACGAAACGCACCCCAGCAATCGAGATTTGAAACACGCCTTGTGGGATGTTTACTATCAGTGGGGATTGTGGCGTTTGGAAAATGATGCGGATCCCTTAACAGCCCTGGCCGTGCTTGAAAATGCACAGGCGTTTGTGACTCGCTATCGTTATGATGTCAAACTACAAGACGCCATCGAAGTGGCGGTAAACCGTCAATACCAGCGTTTACAAGAGACGGAAACACCCTTAACAGATCGTCGAATATTCCTAACTCATGCGTTGAGCAAGCATTATAGCCATACGTTGCTAGCCAAGCTCGCAGAAGTGGAAGCCGAAGACAAGCACCCTCAGGAATCGTTGCTATACCTGCAACAGGCGTATACTTTGATGCCTCGCTTATATGCCTTGCGTTATGCCAAGGCTTTGGAAGATGCCCTTAAAGGGGCATTAATTCAAGGCAATCAGCGTCAAGCCCGAAGCTTAAAAGCTCGATTAGACAAGCTTCAGCGTCAAATTAAAATACAAAAAACGCATTTGCCGTATTCCGTGGCGGTGGGGGTCACCGCGTTGGACGTCAAGCAATTGAACCCGAAAACAGGCGAATGGTCTCCGAAGGTGAGTGTGCGTCTGCAAAACAAGGGAGCTTCTGAAGTACCTTTCACCAAGGTGAAATTGCGTTTGTTTTCAGGCAAGCACACGCTAGACACTTACTATGAACGTCTAAAAACGCCTTTGACCGCCGTTAGATCGGTGGGAAGCACGCAAGTGATTCAGCTTAGCGATGAGCATCATTACATGGTGCAACGCTTGGAATACGGTCGTTTAAGCTTGGAAGTCTTTATTGCCTTTGACGAAAGTAAGGATGCTCAATGGTACCCAGTGGGGAGCTTCACGAAAACGGTGGTGAATCCCAAGCAGTTTGAAGGGCAAACTTTCCCGTGGGAAGAACCTGCATCAAGAAAAACATCTGCTAAGTCCGCAGTGACACTCCCTACAAATACCATTTAATATAGTGTTTTAAAGAGTTTTCTGTACAGTAGGCTCCTAGAATCCACCTATACGCTATTCAATCGTTTAGCGAAGTTTATAATTTCCTGTACAGTGTCTCTTCGTTGTCGCTACGATTCTCGATGTGCTTATGTACGTCTCTTTGTACACTTCACACATCTGCGAGTCTAGGCTCCTAGAATAGCCTACTGTACAGAAAATTCTAAACTTGGCTATATAAGTCCAGAAAACGCTAAACTCGGCTATAAAAATGCAAGACGCCTAGCCTCGCTTTTTTTGCTGCCAAGGAAATTGAAAAGCAGCAGGTACGGCATCACGATCCTTTGCCTTATCACGATTCCACTTTCTAAAACTTTCCATTTCTTGTGGATTCATCGGGCTTACAGCAGAATTAAGATACGCATTTTCAAACGCAATTTCGGTTTGACTGGTGTTGGGGTAATACGAAATACCAAAGTTGGTGCGTCTAAAAATAGTGTCATAGCCGATTGTAAACTTTACATTACGAGGCCCCATCGTCAAGTAAATCGTGTTACCTACTAACGCATCATTTCGAGCATTGGTGTTACTCAAGTTAAAATCTTGACGAAAGCCCAACAACGCATAAGAACCAAGCCTTACTGCATTATTTAAGCTCACCGTCTGATTCCCTAAGAAGAAGCTGTCAAACACAAAAGGTGATTTCCCTGAAACAGCCCCTAAATTATAAGAAACCTGAGACATGAAGAAGTCACCCAAGAAGAAGTTCGCCGTGGGACCTCCTCTTAAAACGCTGACGACGTCTCCTGTGGTGTAATAGGCGTTAGATGCTTGCAAATTCGCCCCTAACTCAATATTTTTACCGATTTTAAACAAAGGTCGTGTATTTGCTAAAACCAACTGTTGCCTAAAACGACCCGCCGTAACAGGGGAGTTAGACGTATTTACCACAAAGGGGTTGCCAGAGTTAAAGGGGAAGAGATCATCCTTAAAAACACCCGCACTATGAACCGCTTGCAAACCAAAAAGCTTTCCTTTCAAAAAGTTACGTCTATCTTCTAGCTGAAGGCTATAACTTGGACGTTCTTGGGTAAAAAAGCTTGAGCCTGCAAAAGCATTTTGACTACCAATTAAGCGTGTATTTCGTCCTTTTTTTGATAAATACACCTCTGCTTCTAAAACATTATAATCATTCTTAAAGTTACGAGCCGCCATTAAGTTCAAACGTTTGGAACGATACGAACTCATTACCCCATACCCAAATTCAGGTTGGCGAATATCAATAGATGTACCATTTCGGTTAATGGTTTGACCGTAAGACACCATGGGCGAAAGTTTTAAGGCACCTGGCCCGACTTTAAAATCAAAACCAGGATTCACAAAAAAACCACCCAAGTCACGGTTAAAGCCGAGTTCTGGCCCTAAATAGTCCAAACGACTATTTTTTTTGTCGATGCCGACATCCACGTTAGGCAAGGGTAAGGAAAGTAGGTTTTTCAATTTGATACGGGGGGATTTAAAATCCACCATATAATATTCATTGGGGTGTTCGGTAATTTCAATATCCTTAACTTTAAAGCTTAGAAACTGAACAATCGGCTTTTCTTCACGATTCAATGCCACTTCAGATGTATCAAAACCCTTACGAGTCAAGGCATTCAAAAACTGCTGTGCCTCTTCTAATGGATTGGTACGCAAGTTATCCGCATCCACAAAGCGTTGTGTTCGCTTAGAGTTAAGGGAATAGGGGTTATACCCAGCTTGAACAACGATACCATTGGCAGGATTTCCCCCTACAAAACGAGTCCCCGAACGTGAACGAGTTTGTTCAAAGGCTTGACGAGGCACCATCAACAAGGCACCATCCTTCATATGCGTCAAATCAGGACGCCCCAAAACCGTTTTGGCTCGTAAGCGAACAAAGCCCAAGCTCACGGTCGCATCATTGACTAAAGCGGTTTGTCCGTCTAAGCGAAGTCTCATATAGGCCGCTTCAGTGGTCGTTCCTTCTTTCACGAGGGTGATGTTGCCTTCTGCCACCACAATATCCAATTCAGGTTGATAGGTCACTTTATCGGCATCTAACACGGCATTTTGATCTTCAACAACCATGTGTACATGCCCTGTTAAGATATAGGCTTTCAATTTGTCGTCGTAAGTAAGGGTATCGCTACTAATATCGAGTTGTTTTTTTTTGTCTTCAGGGATTTCTTCTTGTGTTTCTAAAGGTTTTAACTGAGCCAAACCCGATGATTCTTGGAGACTCGTGACGGATACGTCTGATTTTTGAGGGGTGAGACTAAGGACAGGCACTTTTTCCATAGGTGACAACGGTAAAGACTTCGGCTTGTGAAACCATCCTGCTTGACTTTGTGGTACTCCACTTAGTACAGCACTAATGCTTAAAAAAACGAGTAATGGCATGCAACGAAAAAGAAACATAATGTCCCAACTTCTCTCTAGGATATTTTTTTATTTTAACACGAAAAAAGAGAAAGGTACGCTTCAAAATTAACGATTAAATAGGTTCTGCGTTGTGGAAATATCCTTTGTTAAAAGGGATTCCACACAGGCGACCGCCGTTTCGCAAATCTTCGGCAATTGTTCACGATCTTCTGCGTTATACGGCTTCAACACAAAGTCTTCAAGTGCCATTCCTTCTGGTTGAGGTCCAATACCTAATCGTAGGCGAGCAAAATCCTGCTGATTCCCGAGTGATTGAATGATATGCTTCATCCCATTTTGACCCCCCGCACTGCCTTTGGGACGCACCCTTAAACTTCCAAACGCCAAATTAATTTCATCCACCAATACCAGCAAGTGAGTCGTGGGTAAATCGTAAACTTTCATCAAGGGAGCCACCGCATTGCCTGAAAGATTCATGTAGGTTAAGGGTTTAACCAGTAAAACCCGTTCCCCATTAAATTTACCTACACCGACTTCGGCTTGTAATTTTTTGTGGACTTTGTACTTGATTCCCCATGCGTGAGCGAGGGCATCGAGGGCTTG
>JAJTHC010000190.1 GCA_021299615.1 Vampirovibrionales bacterium | reverse complement strand
TTTTTGTTACAAAGCGTTTCAGGACGTTTTGTTCAACAATAAAACAGTGGTTTTGTCCCCCCTCCTAATTTTAGGAGGGGGTTAGGGGGCGGTTAAACTCACAAACGGAGTCTAGGGTTTAACCTCACCCTCGAACGTCTAACGACGTTCTCTTCCCTCTCCTAAAATTAGGAGAGGGGACAGGGCTTTTACAAAGGGCTTCATCGTTTGAATAACCCTGTGACTTGCATCCTTGTTATGCTTGTGTTAAGTTAAAAGCTATAATCCATAAACCTAAGCGAAAGGGGGTGTTTTAAAATGATGATGATGGCTGAAATTGAAGTTCATCCCGGTGAATCGATTGAAGGTGCCTTGAAACGCTTTAAGAAGAAAATCCAAAAAGCAGGCATTTTGTCTGAAGTCAAGCGTCGTGAACGTTACGAACCTCCTTCGGTGAAGCGTAAGCGTAAGCAACAAGCCGCCCGCAAGCGTAAACGCTAGAACGCCTTTTGTTGAAGACTTTTTAAACGCCTCTTGCTTTTTGGCAAGGGGCGTCTTTTATTTAAAGCCAGCCATTTTTCTTAGAAATGCTATAATGAAAACTATCTATTGTGAGGAATCAAATGTTTAAACTACAAAAAGTCGTTCTATTAAGTGCCTTGCTATCTTTCGCTTGTTTGACTTCAGCATGGGCATCCACCGCAACGGAACTCGTTGAAACAGGTGTAGGTCTTTGGTATGGTAAAAAGCCCAAAGAAGCCATTCCTTATTTCAACCAAGCCATTGAAAAGGATCCCAAGTTCACCAAAGCTTACTTGTGTCGAGCAGGGGCTTATGAAGCCTTAAACAACAATACCGCTGCCTTTCAAGATTATGACAAAGCGGTGAAAGTCGCCCCCCATTACGCCAATAGCTACGAATTACGAGGCTACTTGCACTACCGTTTAGGGCATTTTAAGGAAGCCCAAACCGATTTAAATCAAGCCCAAAAGTGGTTTAAAAAAGTGAAAGACGCCGACAGCCTCAAGCGTGTTGCTTTTACGCAAGGTTTAATCGTTAAACGTTTGGCAACTGCTAAAGCAAAGGCTGAACAGCTAAAACAAAACCCCTAAGAATCCCCCTTTGTTTACAAACTGAAAGGATGCCCACATGATGAAACCCACACAACAACTACTTTTATGGACGCTTGCTCTTTCGCTTGTCGTACCTTCCTTCGCTTCGGCTCAATCCGTTGAAATCTTCCTTAACAAGGCGGACAATGCCTATAAAGCAGGGCATTTTATTCAAGCCATTGAAGCCTACGATCAAGCCCTGAAGCTCAAGCCCAATGAAGCAGGCACTTACCTCCTAAGAGCCACCGCTTACTATCAACTTAGCAACTTTTCTCAAGCCTTGGCGGATGCCAATCAAGCCTTGAAGCTAGGCAATAAGGATCCCAATCTTTACTTGTTTATCGCTGAAATCAAAGCCGATTCCAAAGATTATAGAGGGGCGATTGATGCCTTTAACACAGCCCAAAAGCTAGGGGCGAATCCGCAAGAATTGCATGTATTAAGGGCGTATGCCTATTCATCCGCAGGGCAACCCACGTTTGCCTTAAAGGACTTTAACGAAGCGATTGCCCTCATCCCTGAAGATGCCAGCTTGTACTATGAACGTGCCAACGTGCATGGTGTTTTAAACAATACCGTCGTTGCTTTGGCGGATTATACCAAAGCGATTGCGTTGGATCCTGATTACTTAGAAGCCTATGACAACCGTGGTTTGCTTTATTCGGACTTAGGCAAGACCGATGAAGCCTTAAACGATTTTGACGCTGCTTTAGCCATTGACGATCAATACGCCAGTGCCTATTATAACCGTGCGAACACCTATTATGATTTAGGTGAAGATAACCGAGCCGTTCAAGATTTCAATAATGCCTTGCGAGTTGATCTCAATAAAGCCCAATTGAGTTCAGATCAAAAAGCCGATATTTATCAAAATCGTGGTTTGGCACATTATAATTTGAAAGATTACGATACGGCGATCGCTGATTTTAGTCAATCGATTGAGTTGAACGACCGTTTTGCCGATGCCTTTAGTAGTCGTGGTTTGGCGTATTTCGCCAAAGGCGAAAATGACAAAGCCCTTGCCGATGCCCAAAAAGCCCTTGCCTTGGACGCCCAATACGCCGATGCCTATTACTTACGAGCCTTAGTGAAATCTGCCAAGCAAGACAAGGCAGGCACTTTCGGCGACCTAGACAAAGCGAAAGCCTTGTACTTGTCTCAACAAAATGAGCAAGGGCAGGCGAAAGTAGGCAAGGCGGAAGAAGAAATCAAGGCTCGTTTTGCAGAAAAAGGCTTGTAGGCTTTTCTAAAAGCTGGTAAACTGGGGGGATATTCACGGTAAAGGAAGATCCCCCTCATGGCACAAACGTCTCTATTTGCATCGCTGTTTCAAGAAGAAACCGACATCCACAGCTATGAAAGCTTGAAGGCCCACCCCTTCGATGAAACGTCCTTCTTCGTGCTGGACTTAGAAACCACAGGCTTAAGTGCCAAAAAAAATAGCATCACCGAAATCACCGCCATTAAATACGTTAACGGTCGAGATATTGAGATGTTTAGCACGCTGGTGAAACCGCATGAATCCATCCCGCAAGAAGTGGAAAGCCTCACAGGCATTAGTAATGAGCTGGTGGCTCAAGCCCCGCCCTTGCTTATGGTGATGAACGATTTGATGCAGTTTTTAGGCAGCACACCCTTTATCGTGGGGCATAATGTGACCTTTGACTTGGGTTTTTTGCAAGCCAAAAGCCAAGAATGTGGTTTCCACGGCTTAGAAGATCGCTTTGCCCCTGAAAACGCCCTATGCACCAAAGTCTTGGCACAAAAAGTCTTGCCGAACCTGCCGAGTTACGAAGGCATTTTGGTCGCCACCCAATGCGGATACCACAACCCCAACCCTCACCGAGCCGAAGCCGATGTGCGGATGTCCGCGGCGATTTTGTTCGCCTTGGTTCAAAAATTGCGAGACGCTGGGCAACGCATCGAAACCGTGCAAGATGTGTTTGAGGTGCAAGGCATTTTACAGGCACGCTAATGAATGCATCTAAAACCGCCCGTCACGCTAGCTTGAAATCGATCGTGCAACGCTGTATTTTGGGCTTTGATGCGTCGATCTTTGTCGAAGGATCGCCAGCATCTGAATTGGCGGATATGAACCCCTTGGGCTACATTTTTTTTCGGCATCATTTTGACGATTGTGCCAGTTTAGATGACGTGCGAATCTTACTGGATCGGGTGAAGGCACGGCATACGCATCCGCTGTTTTTGGGGCTGGATCAAGAAGGCGGACAGGTTGAACGATTGCCGTCACGCCTTTTTCACGGAGGACTTTCGCCGTTTACGATCGGTGAAGTTGAACGTTTGAAACCTGAAACGGAACTTGCCAAACGCTATTATGACTGGCAATCTCAAGGCTTGGCGAGCTTGGGGTTTAATCTAAACTTTTTCCCGACGCTGGATGCTCACTTGAATCCGCAAAACCCGATTATCGGCAACCGTGCGTTTTCGTCGAATCCTGCGGAAATTAAGCGATTGGGAAAGCTCGCAATTGATGCTCAATCGGCTTATGGGATCCAAAGTGTGTTGAAGCACTACCCAGGGCATGGTAACGGCACGGTGGATAGTCACTTGGCACTACCGACGCTCGACTTTACGGAAGCCGAAGAATCGAGCTTTGTTGAGTTAATGCAGTCATATCCTACGCCTTGGGTGATGCTGGCTCATGGCATTTATCCCCACTTGCAAGACGCTTCCACATCTTTACCAGCGAGTTGCGACAAGCAAATTGTCACCCAACGCCTGCGAGACCACTGGGGTTTTCAAGGCATCACGATAACCGATGACCTCAATATGCACGGGCTTTTGGATGCCTTTGACGGTGATCAAGTGCAAGCGTCCTTAACGGCGTTAAATGCAGGGGTGGATGTACTGCTTTTTCGAGAGGCGGGGCATCGTGAGCGTGAGATTGTCGAGGCGTTGGCATTGGCGTTAGTGGACGGTCATTTGGATGTGCTGACGCATGAAGTGAGCGTGGCACGCTTAAATCAGGCGAAAACTTTCCTTCATTCTAAAGAAAGCCCTATTTTCTTGGAAACCCCATGGCATGAAGACATTGACGGCTTGCATGGAGACGCCATGAATACCATTTTTGCTGACTTTGAAAACCGTTTGGATCGTGAAAATACCCTTGTGCTTGAGCCTTCTGCGTCTAAGCTTCCCCATTACGCCATGGAATACGACAAGGACTCGCTCATACGGCATTTTTTACCTGAAACTTGCACCGTTCACGCTTATGACGAAGCGAATTCATCCACCCTTGCCGATGCCTTAAACACACATATCGGCGATGTGTTGGCGATTGTTTGGCTGCCTCATGTCGGCAAGCCCATGCTTGATGCCCTCGCACTTCGGCAAGCTTCCAGCAAAACCACTTCATCACGAACGCTCATACTCAATATCGGTACGCCTCTTGAAGGAGCCTCCACCGCTTTCGAGTTCATCAATCTAGGGACGGCACGTCCACTAACGCTTCAAAAGACTTTGGCAAGGCTTTTTTCGTAAGGGCATCATGAGCCGGCTTACCGTAGGGCTTGGCTCCGATATAGGAAGCCCGTTTATATGGGATAAGCGTCTTGGCTTTAAAGGTTTTATAATGCCGTTGAACGACTTCGGCAATGCGGTTTTGCCCATGCAAAACGCCTTCTAGCACGCCTTCAGCGTGGGCGTCAATATCCGCAGGGGCTTTGGGTAAAACCGTCAAACTGCTTGAAGCAATCCCTTCTTCACGACAGGCCTTAAAAAGCCGTTCCCCCATGTAAACAGGCGTCACTTCATCGGTTTCATTCACAAAAAAATGAAGTTCCGTTTCGGGATGGATACGTGAGAGTAAGGGCAAATTGTTAAAACTTCCACTGCGTTCGAGCAAAGGCAGGAATCGACCAATTACCCATTGTTCCATAAGGCTATAATTGGGATTTGGGGCATAAAATACATGATGCAAGACCGTTTTAGGGAGCGTTGTAAAAGCAGCAAACTCAAAGCATATGTTTATTTGTGAAAAGGGGGCAAGTTTTGGATTTTGCTTGCAAAAGGCTTGATTATACGCCAACATGGCATTCGCCACATAGTTCGACGTTGAATACCCAAATAAGACCGCACGATGTGCAATGCCCTTTTCACGCAGGAAGGCTTCTAAGGCTTTGGCAGTGGCTTGCAAGTTCGCTTGATTAGCGGAACCTGCATTATTACTGAATCCTGGTAGATTTACCATAATGATATGCTCAAAACCCAAACCGTGAATCTGAGACACGAACTCACGCCCACGAGCGTCTTCAAGCGTGCCTTCAATCCGCATGCCAGCCCCCGGCATAATCACAGCGATAGGTGCATCCAGTTCTGGGGAAAATAGATCGAGGGTGTGATGCACGTCTAGCCCTTCTATGCCAGCCACACTGTGGACGTCTAAAAGCAACGGCAAACCACAAGGGGTTCCGTCGGCTTGGGTGGCTCGTTGGGATGCCCACGTTTCAGCGAGGGCGGATCCAAAAAAGGGTGTGCCAATGTCCAAGCGGAACAAGAAGCGATCGAGCGTGCGTTGTAACATCAGAGGCGTCTGGGTAGTGAAGACGTTCCCCATTTCCGTGGTGAAGGGAATATCTTTTAAGGTGGTGTTGATGAATGTACGTTCTAAACGACGATTGCTATTGTAGAGAAACCACTTGGTGGCTTCTTCCGCCACTTGAGGCAAAACCTGTGGCAAGACCTCTAAGGGTTCGAGTTGTTCGATTTTAGAGCGTAAGTCTGAAACAGTCGTGAACTTGAGACCCATAAACGGCTTCCTTATTTTAGTACAATACCTTTATTGTAGCATAGTTTAGAATCGTCTTTACATAATGTTAAGGTAAGTATAGAACATTTAACATTAAGATATGTTCTAAGCTGTCGTTGCGTGAGTTTAGATACAACGCCATATAGCCTATTTCCGCTGAAAGATGCTTAGTAAGGTGCCGCCCGATGCCTGCATATGCTAAAATTTGGCCCAAACCTTGTTGGTTTGCCTTGCTAATGGTATTAACGTTAAAAATGACTTCATTACGAAGAATCCAAAACATTTTATGTTTTTTGGTGAAATCACGCTGATACTGAACCATGCCTCTTGCCCACACGAGTGGAGCAGACGCATCGGGAATAAAGCGTTCTTCTAGGCGTCCACGTAGAAAGAAAAGCCCTCCCTTCACTTTTTCAATATGAAGGACTTGTTGAAAGCTTCGTTGTTCATTGATGAATTCGGGGTTATAATTGGGCGTCCAGCCATGGGCGGCAAACAAAGTGGTTTTAGGCGTTACGGCATAGCCAAGCCCTGCCCAAAGCAAACTCCGTTCAAAGGCACTTTGACCTTCTCTGGCTTGAAGGCGTAATTGCCCTTCTAAATAAACCCGAAGCTTCGGCATTTTTTCCGCAGGGGCTAAAATAAGTACTACCGTACTATACTGACCTGTAAACGTTTCTTGAGCGTGGCATAGAGGCGTTTCAGCAAGCACGATCCCCATAAAGAGGCTTAAACTTAGTATGATTATTTTTAAACACTTTAAGCCATGCAAAACAGGAATTCCTTTTTATGAGTCCTAATAAAAATAGTTTCTCATAAAATATTTTTTTTGTAACGTAGGGTTCCAAAAAAAAATAGGCTTGTTTTTATGCTTTTAAGAACGTTTTTAAGCGTTACTTTACAATACTCTTTCTCTCATTCTGGCTAAAAGGAAAAAATTATGACATTATGCCTTGCTTCCCTTGCATTACGATTCGTTCAAGCCCTTCAACTCTTCCCACTCTGGCGGATGATTGCCCTAATTCTGGCTTTTGTCTTTTCACAAAACATGGCGATCGCCCAAAATGTGGTGATTTACGGTAACGGCAATGTGGTGCAACAAAGCTATACACAAGCCCCTGCGGTGATACAATCCTGCACACGCAACTTGTACGGACGCTGCATCGGTCAGCCTTACGATCAAGCTTACAGCGTCGGATACCCCAACTACGCCGTGCAAAGCCAAGTTCCCCAGCCAAACCCGAATCTTTCTCCGCAAGAACAGCACGCCCAATCGTTCAGACAACAACGCGATTATGAACGTGTCAACCAAATCTACCGTCAAGACTATGACGGCTTAGGCAACCCGATTTTAAATCAATCGTATGGCGTTCGCCCTTACCCGAGCTTTCCTGATTATGCGTATCGTCAAAAGGTGGAAGCGTTTCAATCCGCAGGCAAGCCTGTGGTGAGCGTTTACGGCGATATCGCCATGATGCCTGCCCCACGCCCGGCTGGCTATTATTATATTACTCGTCAACAGGCGGATCGTTACGATTATTTGTACAAGCTAGGCTTGACGCCTCGTAAACGCCCTGAAAACGCCGTCGTGCGATAGGGGCTTGGTTTTTCAAGTTTTTGAAGGGATGCCACAGGGCATCCCTTTTTTGTGGGGCTGGTGTCTAGTGTTTTTGTCCCCTCTCCTAATTTTAGGAGAGGGAAGAGAACGTCGTAAGACGTTCGAGGGTGAGGTTAAACTTTAGACTTCGTTTGTGGTTTAACCGCCCCCTAACCCCCTCCTAAAATTAGGAGGGGGGACAGAGCCACGGTTTGGAAACAACACCTGAACGCCTCGTAAACGCCCTGAAAACGCCGTTGTGCG
>JAJTHC010000158.1 GCA_021299615.1 Vampirovibrionales bacterium | reverse complement strand
TTAAAGGGCTATAAATCGACGGTTAGGGGGTTTGACAAACACTTCAAGAGCCTCCCCCTTATCGGGAGTAAAAAGCCTGAAGACAGCATCTTATTTAAGGACGGGCAGTTCAGTAATTTTGCAGGCTTGCCCCTCGTTGTTTCATGGATTTTACCTGGCTACTTAGGCTATCTCGCCTTTATTCGAGATCCCCTAGAAGCCTTTGAAGCGGTTTTAGGCACGGCAGTTGCCTTATTTTCTTTTGAAGCAGGGCCTAAAGCCTTGCGTGGCATGATTGAAACGGCGATGAAGAATAATCCCAATCATCGCTTGGTGCGAGGAGCCGTCAAAAACTTTGGTAGTGTTGAAAACACAGGGCAATTGTCTAAAATGTTGATTTCCACCACGCTTTACGGGATGTTACCTACAGGCTTGAGCCTGTTGACTCGACCCTTTCGAGCCAAAAAAGCGGGCATCCACAAGCACGAAAAAGGCACGACGCCTTCTACTTCCAACACGAATCAGCCAGAAGACAACAGCAATCGGCAACCCGACATCACCGAAGAGGGCATCCCGAATTTGTTGCCCAATTTTCAATATGTGGGGTCTCCTAATGGGCAAGGTCGTTACGATCAAAGTCCCCTACTAAAAACCTTTCACCCACGACGCAACGGGGCTTTCCTACCTATGGGTCAATATCAACAGATTGCCCATCACTTGAAAGCGACATCTGTATAGAAGACACACTTGTCCCCCCTCCTAATACCAATTAAACGATTAAATAGCGTCTGGCGTCTTCGTTGTCGCTACGATTCTCGATGTGCTTATGTAAGTCTCTGTACACCTCGCCCATCTGCGAGTCTAGGCTCCTAGAATCCACCTATACGCTATTCAATCGTTTAAATGGTATAATTTTAAGAGAGGGGACAGGACTTCCGCCGAGCTTTCTATAGCAGACAGCCTTTCTGTTTTATGCTAGAATAATGAGCAATTATCAATCGCTAAAAGGATTCCTCCTATGTCTACGAAAAGCACCCCTACTGGCTTAACCTTTCAAGATGTTTTGGCTCGCTTACAACAGTTTTGGGCAGACCAAGGATGCGTCATTCAACAGCCCTTTGATGTTGAAAAAGGTGCCAGCACCATGAACCCTGCCACCTTCTTACGAGTGCTTGGCCCAGAGCCGTGGAACTTGGCGAATGTGGATCCGTGCCGTCGCCCCACAGACGGTCGTTATGGGCAGAATCCCAACCGCTTGCAACATTACTTTCAGTTTCAAGTGATTATGAAGCCGTCGCCTTCCAACATTCAGGAATTGTACTTGGAAAGCTTGAAAGTCCTCGGGATTGTGCCTGAAGAGCATGACGTGCGTTTTGTGGAAGACAACTGGGAATCGCCGACGCTTGGGGCGTGGGGCGTGGGCTGGGAAGTCTGGCTCGATGGCATGGAAATTACACAGTTTACTTACTTTCAGCAGGCAGGCGGGCTTGAAGTCAAACCTTGTGCGGTGGAAATCACCTACGGATGCGAGCGTATTGCGATGTATCTGCAAAATGTGGAAAGCGTTTACGACCTGCGTTGGAACGAAGCGTTGAGTTATGGCGACATTTACATGCAGAATGAGATTGAAAGTAGCACCTACAACTTTGAAGTCAGTAGCCGTGAGCGTTTGACGCAACGTTACGATCTTTACGCCGCTGAAGCCGTGGACTGCCTTGAAGCCAAGCTGGTAATGCCTGCTTATGAGCATGTGTTGAAATGTTCGCACACCTTTAACTTGATGGACGCCCGTGGGATGCTAAGCCGTGACGAGCGAACGAATTACATTTTACGCATTCGCCGTATGGCAGAAGGCGTGGCGAAGGCATACGTCGAACAGCGAGAAGCCTTGGGTTTTCCGTTGCTCAAGCAGGCATCGCGGGTTTCCCTTCAAGCGTGATGCTATAGAAATCTCCCCTTGCGTTTTGCTATGGATGCGTTAAAGTAGAGTGAGCATATTCCCCCCTCGTGAATGCCTAGCCCCTGCGGTAAAAACGTCGCATCGGCAAGTCGCTTTTTGAAAGCCTCTAACGGAATCACAACATGCAACACTTTTTACATTTATAAAGGAAATACACCCAAATGGTTCGTATTCGTTTAAAACGCCTAGGACGCAAAAAAAGTCCTTTTTACAGAATCGTCGTCATGAACAAACGGGATCGCCGTAACGGTCGCCCCATTGAAGAGTTGGGTTACTACAACCCCATGTCGAAAGAATTGAAATTGAACAAAGCATCCTTGAACGCTTGGATCGCTAAAGGGGCTCAGCCTTCGGAAACGGTGGCTTACTTAGCGACGTTGGCTCCTGAAGATGGTTCGTTGATTCAATTGCCTAAAAAAGCGAAAAAAGAACACTTGGGTGAAGCCAACCAAGTGAAAGAAAAAGTCGCTGAAGAAATCGCTGTTGAAGACGTGATTGCTGAAGTCGAAACGGTCGAAGCCGTTGCCGAAGAAGCGGAAGCTGAAGTGCTTGAAGAAGCCGTGGCTGAAGCAGAAGCCGAAGTGGCTGAAGTGATTGAAGAAGCTGTTGCGGAAGCAGAAGCTGAAGAAATCGCTAAGGAAGAAACACCGACAGACGCCTAGTATAGCCATCTTTTTAATTTCCTGTACCGTGTCTATACTTTGTCGCTACGATTTTTTTGTTCGGTTATGTACGTCTTATGTACACGCTCTCACAAAAAAATCTAGGCTCCTCGTCTAGCCTACCGTACAGAAAACTCTAAAGACGTCTATCTGTTCTTTCATAAAACGTGAAGAGAGGGTTTTTCAACCCTCTCTTTTTTGTCCCCCCTCCTAATTTTAGGAGGGGGTTAGGGTGAGGTTAAACTCACAAACAGCGTCTAGGGTTTAACCTCACCCTCGAACGTCTAACGACGTTCTCTTCCCTCTCCTAAAATTAGGAGAGGGGACAGGAAGCCTTTTCTAGCTGATGATGCCGTTTTGAAAGGCTTGCAACAAATCAGGATGACTTCCAATCATCGCCAACTGTTCTTGTGCCGCTTGAGACGGTTTTTCTTT
>JAJTHC010000073.1 GCA_021299615.1 Vampirovibrionales bacterium | reverse complement strand
CTTAATGCCATGCGAGCCTTTCGGATCAGGAAACACCGCCGCCGAAAGCTTGAGTTCGGGGAACTGTTTACTGGCTCGAAGGCTATTCCACTTGAGCGTTTGATGCGTGCGAAGATCTCGTACCCATTGCGTCACTTGCGACGCTTTAAAGCGTTCCCACTCCTGCCACAACAAGGTATCCGCTGGTGTTAGGGTCAAGGGATCCACCTTGAACTTGGCTTTAAACAAGGTTCGAGCCATCGGGGTGTATCCCCATGTGGATGCCACAAAGTTGGCATCGGCATGTTCTAAACTTGCTGGGTAGCGAATGTAGTCGATCTGAATGCCGTCGACAGGGTAAGTCGTCGCTAGCTCATCGACGACATCGGTGAGAAATTGACGCACTTGCGGATTCGCAGGATCCATAAACCAATGCCCTTGCTCAATCGGGCTGGGGTGAGGCGTGGGGTCATCGGCATATTGGCGTTGACGATTTCGCCACTGGGGGAACTTGGCTAAAATCGGCGTCGGTAGGTTCAAATTGCTGTTACCCACATAAAAGACTTGCATCCACGCATGAACGTTCATGCCTTCGGCGTGAGCCAACCGCAACCAGCGAGCTAACAAAGCTTCATTCCCTACAACGCCTAGCTTGGGGTAAGCATTCAGAGCGATACCGTATTTTTGATAGACTTTGCTGGGGTACATCGTAAAGCCATGCACAAAGGTTTCAAGAAAAACCGTGTTGATGCCCATGTCTCTAAAACGCAGAAGCGTTTTCTTGATTTCCGCTTCCGAAGACTGTGCAAGCGTTGGACGGTGCCACACGCCTTGAATTTGATTTTCATAAAAGGGAGCCGTTCCTGCCCACAAGGCTTTTTCTAAGCCTTGTGTTCCTGTGGAAGTAGTGTTTATTGGATCATGTGACCAGTAGCCTAACCACTCTGAAAGCTGTCCCCCTTGGGCTTTGGCGTATTGCTTAAGGCTTTTCAACGCAAGGGCATCTGCCTTGGGGTTTTCACAAATACTCAACATTTGTTGTTTTGTTTCAGAGGGTGGATCCCAACTACCATCTGCTAAAATAACCGTTTCAATTTTGACCAAGCTCCCTAGCTTGCCATGAGCCAACAACCAACGGCTGGCCGTGCCGTGGGCGGAAAGGACGGTTTCTCCTGCCTTGAGTGGGGTATTCGCCCCTGTGATTTTGACAATCTCACCCTGCTTGCTAGAAAAGGACTTTTTTACGACCACTTCCACGCCATATTCATTCGTGCCTGTATGTTTACTCGCATTTTTAGCATCGTAAATGACCAGCTGGTTGATGCCTCTAAACCCAGGGAAAGCCGATCCTGCTGGATTGCTTGTCGCCGTCGGGTTCACCGCATCAATGGGGTAGCTTGAACATTCACTGGCATGTAGAAGGTTAGGGCTGAAAAGGGCAAGCATCCCAACCATAACACTTACCATCACAGTTGGAAAAAACATTTTTTTCATTAGGATGTCCCTCATTTAAGCTTTTTGTTGAGCATAACGAATAATATCGAGCCATTCACGCACGGCGGCATCGCCCCCGTTGCGACTCGTCACATAATCACACACATCTAGCACTTCAAAGCTAGCATCTTTCGGGCAAACCGCTAGCCCCACACGCTCAAGAACCTCTATATCAGGGATGTCGTCGCCCATGTAAGCGACTTCATCTTCACGGACGCTGTAAATATCAAGCAATTCATCCAAAACGCTACTTTTCTTCGGCACGGCTTGAAAAATAACGCTAAAATCGAGTTCATGCCCTCGTTTTTCGACGATCGCACTTTTTCGCCCTGTAATAATAGCCGTATGAAAGCCCAAGGCTTTCATTTTGCGTAATGCCCAGCCATCTTTGACGTTGAAGACCTTTTGTTCGATGCCTTTGGCGTCCCAAATAATGGAAGACGGCGTCAACACACCATCAACATCCATGGCGAGGAGCTTTATTTTTCGAGCTTTTTCAAGAACATCCAGCGAAACATGGGCAAGTGCCGTGGGCAAGCCGTTTGGGGGCAGTGGGCAATTAGCAGGCATAGGCATCTCTTTTTTAGACCAGTGTAACAATTGTGCCTATTTTATCACAAAGCCCCTTTTTTGTTATAGCTGAATTTAGATTTTTCTGTACTTAGGCTAGACTAGGAGCCTAGATTATTTTGTGAGGGCGTGTAGACAGACCTACATAACAGAACAAAATAATCGTAGCGACAACGTATAGACAAGTACAGGAAATTATCAATTCGGCTATATAGTGTTTTCTGGATAGTGTCTAGGTTTTAAAGGCACGAATCTGCTGATAGAAGTTTTCCGCCTGTTGAGAACCTTCCAGAACGCAGACTTCAAAACACTTCTGCTGAATCCATAAGGGATCAGGATCCTGATGCAAGGCATCCAAGGTTTCTTTGCTCAAGCTGTCATTGATGCTAAAGCCCACGATAAAACGGCTGGAATCGGTGAAGCCTTCTTCGCTTTCAAAGTAAGGCACGGTAGGCTTGCGAAGGGCATCCCACACGGCGATGCCTTGGGTTTGTGGAATGTGGAGCAAATCTTGCACCACATCATGCAAGGGTTGTTGCGTGACTTTTTGAAACCACTTACGAGGATCTTCTTCCTTAGGAATGTGATTCGTCCAGCCTAGAGCCATGTATCCCAAACTACGCCATGGTTCACCCGCCAAGCGTTGCGGTAACTGCTTGACAAGGGTTAACGAACGACGAAACACAGCATCCGCCACGGTTGCATCATGGTCTTTAATCGCCAAATTAAAGACGGCTAAGGCACTCGTTAAACTCGCCTTCCACCCCACCAAGGGACGCTTTTCACGCAGTTGAACATCGTGATGTTGAAAGACTTGCCATAGCTCGTTTTGAGCTTGTGCTAAATCGCCTTGACTACTGCTCCACATCACACGGGCGGCTTTGGCACTCATATAAGCCGTTTCCACCGTATGATGAGGCTTAAAGGCGAGCCATAAATCCTGCAAGGCGACGAGTTCTTTAATGGCGGTGTCGTATTGCTTCAACATAAAAAAGCTTTGGCAATGATGCGCCCGAACTTGGGCAAGCGTACTAGGCCAAAAGTTATGTTGAGGGTACTGCTTAGAAAGATCCAACAGGGTTTCCAAATACGGCAAGGTGGATTGCACATTGCGGTGATGGGGCCAAGCGGTGACCAGTTTTGTCAACACTTCTGCCCACGCATTGAGGATCTTCGCATCCTGCTTGCTTTGGGTAAAGAGGGCTTTAATCGGTGCGGCGTGTGAACCAGCGAGCGTCCAATTGTCGGCTTCGGCATAGGCGGTCGAAAGCGTAGCGTGCAATCCGCAAACGCCTCGAATGACTTCAATACAGTTGGTAAACTTGGTTTGCACAAGCTTTAAATGACGCAATAGGGCTTCAATTTCAGCGGTGTTTTTGACTTTTTTGAGTCGCCACGCCCAATGGCACGCCCCT
>JAJTHC010000103.1 GCA_021299615.1 Vampirovibrionales bacterium | reverse complement strand
TACACCCTACTGCTATAGGCGTGAAAGCCCGCTTCATGGAGCGTGAAACCCACGCCTATGTAGACCTTCAACGCCTTGACCTGCACAGGATTCGTCGTCGCATTGACGGATGTCGCCCCCAACTGCTTGGCATGCAAGGCTTGAATCAAGCCTTGCATGAAGTTCAGCATCAGCATTTTCGCCAAGCCCTTGCCCTGATGATCAGGATGCACAAAAAACAAGGGAATGTTCACCGTGTCCGCTTCACCCTGCAACAAGAAAATGGCTCCCACGGGTACAGGCTTTCGGCGTTCGTCCAGCACGACATACGTCAATTTAGGGTGAAACTGCCCGAATTGATTCGTTTCAATCAAGTTTAAAACGTCTTTCGCCCCTGCTTCACTGCGAAAGCGAGCATCCCACAAGGCGTCAGGCTCATCTTTAAAAGCGGCGGCGAGTGCGACGGCTAAAGCGTCTTGATACTTGTCTTTCCACGGATGAATCGCATAAGGGAAGACGGGCGTTTTGTAGAGATTGAGAATCGGCAAGGCATCGCTGGTGATAATGTCTCGGCGTAAAATGTGCTGTTCCGCCAGCCCAATCGGCGAGCATCCGTCAACAGTGAGACCGTCTAGAGCCTTTGCCCACTGCGTTTGAATCCCATAGATGCCAAAGCTAAAGTCCTGCCAGTGAGGAAGGGTGTTCCACGCCTCAAACGCCTTTTGAAAGGCGATTTTCACCCAGTCTTCACTCGGGCAAAAGTCGTCTTTCAGGTAAAACACGGACATTTCCAACGCTCCATGAGGCGGAAAGGCATAGAACCAAAACCCCACAAGCGTGTTGTCGTCGTCTTTTAAAAGCAAAACGCCCAAGTCGTTTTGTGGGAGCCGTTGCCATAGATCATTCAAGCTTAGGGGAGGGTGGCTCCACTGGTAAAGACTAGTGGCGTCACGACTAAAGGCCTCGTAGAGGGGGGCGAAGTCGTGGCGATGGGTTTCATCTAAAAAAGTGACGCTGGGCATGTTTTTTCCTTTGTTTAGGTGTTTATGTAGCGTTGGAATCTCCTCACACAAACGACTTTACAAATTGCTTTGTTGCATTCGCAATAACGATACCCCTTTTGCAGAGCCATTTCTACCAGTTTAGCCCATTTTTAACAGAAAGTCTTGATTTATTAAGCCGATGTTCTTGAGAACTCTCTCCAAATCTACCTGAAACCCTCTATTTGATTGATGCGAAAGTATGAGTTATTCTGTCACACTAGAGTAAATACCCTTATCGTGGAGCAATGTGAATGTCTCACAACCCTTCTTCGCCACTCCCGCTGACTCATCAAGGTGTTCAACCCAACCCTACGGCTCCCTTGATTACAGCTCAAAACACGTCCATTCTTGTCGACCCTAGCGAAGAAGTCCGTCGTTTAGCGAGCAAGGTTTTGAAGTCACAAACCGAAGAAGCAAAGGCTTCTGCTCAACCGCAAGCTACCACCAATGCCCAAATCGCCGTTAAAGAAGCTCAAGCTCGTTCGCATTTGGCGATCGATACGCATGCTGAAGCCTTCTTAAAAATGGCTGTGGCTCAAGATGTTAGTGATATTCACATTCGAGTCGGATACCCCCCTATTTTTAGATTCAACGGTGAAATGATGTTCACTAAAATGGGAACCGTCACCGAAGAGCAAGTGATGGCTTTTTTACATAAGTTTGTGTCTGAAGAAATTAAGGCACAGCTTGATTCTAAAATGGACTTAGATTTCAGTTTTGAAGTTCAAGGACTGGCGCGTTTTCGTGTGAGCTATTTGCATGAAATGGACAATCCCGCTCTTGTTTTAAGGGTTGTAAAAATGAAGATTCCTGAATTTACGGATTTGGGATTGCCTCCTATTCTGCTCAACTTCACCAAAATGAGTAAAGGGCTTGTACTCGTTACAGGACCTACAGGTTCTGGTAAAACCACGTCCCTTGCGGCGATGTTGAATCACTTGAATCGCTATCAATCGCAACACGTGATTACGCTGGAAGATCCCATTGAATTCGTCTACAAAAACGAGCGGTCGGTGTTTACACAACGCCAGCTAGGCATCGACACAGCAAGCTTCGCCGCAGGGATCAAATACGCCTTGCGTCAAGATCCCGACACGATTTTAGTGGGTGAGATGCGGGATCGTGAAACCATTCAAGCCGCCTTACACGCTGCGGAAACGGGTCACATGGTGTTTTCAACCCTTCACACCATTGATGCCGTTCAAACCATTGGGCGTATTATTAACCAGTTTGAACCGCATGAACGAGAAACGGTGCGTTTGCAGTTGGCATCTGTGTTAGCAGGCACGATTTCTCAACGTTTGGCTCGTCGCTTGGACGGTCGGGGGCGTGTGCCGATTACAGAAATTATGTTTGTAACATCTACCGTGAAAGATTATATCGAAAAGAATCAGATTGAAGACATTTATCAATTGATGAGTGATTCTAAGAATGATGAGTTGGTTTCCATGAACAAGTGTTTGTTTGAAGCGTATAATGCCAAAAAAATAAGTTATGATGAAGCTCTTGAAATTTCAGAACAACCACATGAGCTGGGTATGATGCTTAAAGGGGTGTATGGATCTGCCGAAGACGAGTTTTACGGCTAATTTGTTTTTGGGGAAATCTGGCTAGACGGTTTCAAAAATGGATCTCGTAAAACACTATATGAGAGGACAATACCGCTTTTTTCTGCTAAACTAAAAGAAAATTAGCCTTATGGAGACGATGGTATGACCGCTTTACGACTTGTGTTTATGGGAACCCCCGACTTTTCTGTGCCGTGCTTGAATACCCTCTTAGAAGCCCCCCACATCGAGATTGTGGCGGTGGTGACGCAACCAGATCGCCCCGCAGGACGTGGCAAAAAGCTCACGCCGTCGCCTGTGAAAATCGTCGCCGAAAGCCACGGCATAACGGTTTTGACGCCTGAACGCCTGCGTCGAGAAGACGACATCATGCAAGCCCTTGAAGATCTTGCCCCTGACTACATCATCACCATTGCCTTTGGGCAGATTCTCCCCCTACGAGTGCTGGAAACGCCGAAAAAAGGCGTGGTCAATGTCCATGCGTCGCTATTGCCTGAATATCGGGGGGCGAACCCGATTCAGTGGGCGGTGCTGGACGGCAAGACGGAAACAGGCTTAACGACCATGTTTAGCGATGAAGGCGTCGACACAGGCGATATGCTCCTCAAGCGGAGCCTCCCCATTGAAGCGGACGACACCACAGGTTCGCTGTCAGACAAGTTGGCTCAAATGGCGGGGGACGTCCTACTTGAAACGCTCGCTGGGCTTGAAAACGGGAGCCTCACGCCTGAGAAGCAAGATGATGCGTTGGCGACCTTTGCCCCCAAGCTCAAAAAAGAAGAGGCGTCGATCGATTGGACGGCTTCGGCGACGGTGATCAAGCAACGCATCCAGGCCTTGACGCCCTTTCCTAGTGCAAAAGTGACCTTTGAAGATGTCGTGTTGAAGCTGGGCAAGGTGTCTGTTGTGGAAGCGACTCCTGCAAGCGAGGCTGTCGCTGGGCAGGTACTAGAGGTCAACAAGCAAGGTATTTGGGTGCAAACAGGCGACGGCGTCTTGTGCATTGAAAGCTTGCAACCTGCTGGCAAAGGAATGATGAAGGCATCGGATTGGGGTCGAAATGCCTTGGCGTCAAAATTATCTGAAAATAAAATGGTTTCTTTTCAATAATTTTGCTACAATGGAAATGAACATATAGTTTTTTTGAGGGCTTGACGATGTCACAACATCCGATGAAAGAGTTTTATAACGAAACATTTTATATGGCACAAAAACAGCTCGATGCGGTGGCGGAAACCATGAACTTGGACGCTGGCGTTCACGAACGCTTGCGGTTCCCACGTAAATCGCTGATCGTGTCCGTACCGATTAAGCTCGACAACGGCATCACCAAGTTGTTTATGGGCTACCGTGTGCAACATGACCAAACGCTTGGGCCTTCTAAGGGCGGGGTGCGTTTTCATCACGATGTACAGCTCGGTGAAGTGGCGGCTCTCGCCATGTGGATGACATGGAAATGCTCATTGCTCAACCTCCCCTACGGCGGAGCCAAAGGGGGCGTCTGTTGCTTCCCTGAAGAAATGAGCGAAAACGAGCTAGAACGGCTCACTCGTCGCTATACGACCGAGATATTGTCCATGATTGGGCCAGAGAAAGACATCCCTGCCCCCGACATGTACACCAACGAAAAAATGATGGCGTGGATGATGGATACCTATTCCAACTTCATTGGCTATGCCGTTCCCGGTGTCGTCACAGGCAAGCCTGTCAGCGTAGGCGGGACGCTGGGGCGTGTGGAAGCCACAGGTCGTGGCGTGGCGTTGACGGTTGAACTGGCGGTGGCGAAGCTCGGCGGTTTTGGGGATGCTCCTACCGTTGCGGTGCAAGGCTTTGGCAATGTGGGCAGTGTGACGGCGAAGTTTTTGCATCAAAAAGGCTATAAAATTGTCGCCGTTACTGATGCCAAAGGCGGTATTTACGATCCCACAGGGATTGACGTGCCGAAATTACAAGCCTATGTGCGTGAACATGGTTCCGTAGAAGGGTATCACCCTGGTGATGAACTCGATTTGAAAGATATTTTCGATTTGGATGTCGATATTTTGGTACCTGCGGCGGTGGCGAACTGCATCACCGAATCGAATGCGGATCGTGTGAAGGCTCGCATTGTCGCCGAAGGGGCGAACGGTCCTGT
>JAJTHC010000001.1 GCA_021299615.1 Vampirovibrionales bacterium | reverse complement strand
GTGGAAGCCTTGTTGGATGAAAAAATCGCTCAAGGGCAAGTCGTCAAGCGAGAGGGTGCTTATCTCTTGCATCCCGCGTGGATTCCACGGATGAATAGCGTTCTATGCGACTTTGTCGGGTTGTAGTGTACTATCGAATACTATAGCTAGGCAGTCCTAGGCGAATCCTGCACTACGGAACTTCGCTTCATTTGCTTGAACAACTTTCACATAATGTTGCGTTTCCTTATAAGGCGGTACATTCTTACCTGCTTTGTCGACGGCTCCTGGTCCTGCATTGTATGCTGCTAAAGCAAGCGTCACATTGCCGTTGTATTTACGATACATCTGCCCTAAGTACTTGGCTCCTCCAGCGATGCTTTGTTCCGCATTATGAACATCGCTCACACCTAGTTCTTTAGCCGTACCTGGCATGAGTTGGGTCAACCCTTTTGCCCCTGCTTCAGAACCTGCAGTGTGATTAAATTTGGATTCCTGCTGAATTAAACCAGCGAGCAAGCTTGCAGGAATCCCGTTTTTCGCCGCTTCACGCTTAATGATGTCGCCGTATTGAGCGATGCCTTTTTTAGCGTCGCTTGAAAGCTTGGAGCCATCGACGTTAGTACTACTACTGGATTGTGTTTGTTGTGGTTGTTGCCCCTGTTGATAGCCATTGGAAATCGCCTGCGATTGCTGGTAATACTGTTGCGTCAAATCAGGCGGAATGTATTGCTGTTGGCGTTGAAGGGCTTGCTGTTGACGCATCTGTTCTTGCTGGGCGGTGTATTGTTCCGTAAATGCTGCCACTTGGTTACCTTGAGCAATAATTGCATTGGTATCCCCTAATAATCCGTCGATCTCACGGGTGGGCGAAGTACTGGGCATTCCTGCATTGGGCATAGACGCTTGGGCTTGGCTCATATCAGGGTAGCTCGCCGAACGAGGAGCCGTACTAGGGATGCTCTGTTCTGCGGGGATTGAGCCAGCATACGGATTAAACTGCTCGGCTCCGCCAGCAGGCAGAGCCTGTAAAGCTGTGGTATTGTCCACTTGCGGATAGGTATTCGGCGCATAGGTAATCGGATTGTTGTTCACAGGAACAGTCGGCACAGTGCCGTCCAAGTTCTGTTGTAAAGGCACGGTCGCATACGTATTAGGAGCATACGTAATGGGGTTATTGTTGACAGGAGGCATCGGGTAATTGCCTGCATCGTAGGTGGTGGGCGTTGGGTAGTAAATCGGGCGATCAGGTACATTGTATTGCGGAACAGGGATGTTCTGCACGGTAGGAGGCACATTCACCTGCGTGCGAGGGGCTGGCAAGACAGGGGCGGTGATGCCGTAATTCGGGCGGTTGGGGTTGGTTGCTTCTCCAAAAACGACGGAGGCACCCCCCACATTGGGAGCAGCAGGCGGAACCACGCCATAATTCGGACGAAAGCGATTTGTCGCTTCCCCAAAGTAGACAGGCGTATTGCCGATATTCGGAGCCGTTGGTGCCGTCACCCCGTAATTGGTACGGTTATAGTTGACGTTTTCACCATAATTGATTGAGGCTCCAGCCACATAGGGAGCGGTTGGTGCCGTCACGCCGTAGTTGTTACGATTATACGCCACATTTTCGCCATAGCGAACGTTGTTTTGTGGATAGGTATTGTAAGTCCCTGAACGTGGATACATGGAATGTAATTGCCTATATGGTTGGTTATAGTTGTTTGATGATATTGTCTAAAATCCGCTAACGCTTCTTTACGAATAAAAAAGACGCTCTAAAAGCATAAACACCAACAGCCTCCCTTTTTGTGCTAGACGATTGCTTTTTTAATTTAATGTATAATACTCCATCTCGTCGTATCATTCACCTTGCACGACGTCCACTAGGAAGCCTCGCATTTTTGCGTTGACGTCTGCTTTCAAAAGCATCCGCATTATTGTTATAGCCAAATTTAGAGTTTTCTGTACTTATACCATTTAAACGATTAAATAGCGTATAGGTGGATACTAGGAGCCTAGACTCGCAGATGTGTGATTATACAGAGACGTACATAAGCACATCGAGAATCGTAGCGACAACGAAGACGCCAGACGCTATTTAATCGTTTAATTGGTATCAGTGTGTGTGCATATCCGTAGCGATATTCGGTTGCCACGCCAGACGCAACGCATTGGCGATCGCTAAAACATCGATCGCTTCTTGAGCCAACGCCCCCTGCACAGGCGAAATGTACCCCATCGCCGCCAGTGCCATCCCCACGACGCTTAAAATCATCCCACCCACCGCACTTTGCAAGGCAATGCTCCGTAGCGACAAACTAATATGCAAGAGTTCATCCACCTTGTGCAAAGTGTTTTCTAAAATCACGGCTCCTGCGGCTTCACTGGTGACATTGTTTTGTTGACCAAAGGCTAAGCCCACGGTAGCCGTCGCCAAAGCTGGGGCATCGTTGATGCCGTCGCCCATAAACAGCGTCGGAGCCAACGCCGTTTCTTGACGCACAATCTCCACCTTCTGTTCAGGAGACTGCTCCGCAAAGGTTTCTTCAATACCGAGAACATCCGCCAAATACGCCACTTCAGAGGCTCTGTCCCCTGAAAGCAAAATCACCTTATTCAGTTGATGAGCAGGTGCCAAATGCCCGATGAACGACTTGCCTTCGGAGCGTGCCTCATCCCGCAGACGAAAGACGCCCGCAAGCTGGTTATTACAAAGCAAAATGCACTCTAAACCCACGGTGATTTCAGGCAATTCGGGGAGCAACTGTGACCAGTTTTGGCTAATTTTTTGTCGACTGGTTATGTGCCAGCCCCGTCCGTTAATCACACCATAAAGCCCTTGCCCTGGCTTTTCAGACACTTCACTCGCCTGAGGCAACACCAAATGCTCTTCGGTGGCGGCTTCAATCAAAGCATTTGCCAGCGGATGCTTGGAATAACGCTCCAAACTGCCTGCGGCTTGCAGGAGTTCTCGGCGAGTGAAAGGGGGCGTGGGGATAATTTCCGTTAGCGTGGGTTTGCCGTAGGTGAGCGTGCCTGTTTTGTCGAAAATGGCAGTGCGACAGGTCGGCAAACGTTCGAGAATCGCAGGGTCTCGGATGATGATGCCGTGCTCGGCGGCGAGGGAAATCGCACTAATAATGGTAATGGGAATCGCAATCAGCAAAGGGCAGGGCGTGGCGATCATCAAAACAGACAAAAAGCGAGTGGCATCGCCTGTCAAGCCCCATGACAACAGAGCAATCGCTAACGCAATCGGCGTGAAAATCGCCCCGATTTGATCGCCTAAACGCCGAAGATTGGGACGCTTGGCTTCGGCGTCTTGCATGACTTGCATAATCGTGGCGTAACGAGAGTCGGCGACGGGCTTTTCCGCTTCAATCACCAAGACGGCATTGCCGTTAATCGCCCCCGACAAAATCGACGACCCTGGAGCTTTGGAAACCTGATAGGGTTCGCCTGTTAGGTAGGATTCATCCATGGTGCCGTTGCCTTCACGCACGATGCCGTCGACGGGGGCGGTTTCGTGGGGGAAAATCACCAGCAAATCGCCGACTTTTATTTCATCTAAGGGGACTTCGACGATGGCGTTGGCGTCTTGGCGGTGGGCGGTGTTGGGCATCCGCTTGGCGAGGGCTTCGAGTACGGAAGACGCCTTTTTAACGGCGTATTGTTCCAAGCTTTGACCGCCTGCGAGCATCAGCACGATGAGTCCGCCTGCCAAGTATTCGTGCATGACTAGGCTTGTGAGCATCGCCAAAACGGCGAGCAGATCGGCACCGAAGTCTTTTTGGAAGATCTTGATAAGGGCTTCTATCGTGAGGGGGACGGCACCGACCCAAAGCAGGGCGATGAGCGGGATTTGAGCGTGGATTGGGGAGGTGAAGATGAAAACACCGTGCAGAAGCAAGCCGAGTATCGACAGGTAGACGAGGACTTTTGCCCAATGTTTTTCAAAGTAGTGAATAAGTGTTTGCATACGATTGAGTATAGCAGGTTAGGGACACTTATGCAATTTCACGTCACAGGCTCTGTAGTGTTGATCCCCCTCTTAGAGTCTTTGAAATAATTTCCTGTATAGCCAAGTTTAGAGTTTTTTGTACAATGTCTCTTCATTGTTGATCGGGTTTTCGATGTGCTTATGGTCGTCTTTGTACAATCACACCTCTACGAGTGTAGGCTTCTCCAAAGGAATTTGGTGGAGGAGAAAACTGGTAATATTCAAGCCATACAAGAATAACAGGGAATTAACAGGGAAAATGTCAAACATTAGGGCGATTATTCGGGAGTATACTTGATTCAGACTCCTTGAAATGGCTTATAGAGAAGGATTTTAAAAAGCACGTTCCTAAAATTACCCTGAATTTTTCATAAAAGAACAGGGACTATTTTAGAAGTATCAGGGAGTCGTTTAATCGTAATTCATCGACAACCTCACCTGTAGAGAGCCTAAACTTTCTATAACCGAAGACGTGCTGAACACGCCTTTCTAAAACGGCTTAACGTGTATTCAGTGGATGACTACCCGACCGCTTGATGCTGGAATGGAACG
>JAJTHC010000254.1 GCA_021299615.1 Vampirovibrionales bacterium | reverse complement strand
TTAAAGAATCCACCTAAGGCGTGTAAACCGCCCTGCATTAAGGGACTGCTCTTGAAAAAGCTATTGGGATCCATTAAGCCGTTGGGCAAAACCTGCTTCAACAAGTCTAAACCATTGCCACCTGTGCCGTAGCCAGATCCACCATAAGAACCGCCGTAGCTGGATGTTCCGCCACCGTAGCTAGCATTTCCGCCGTAAGTGGAACCGTCACCATAACCTGTAGCGACTGTGGCATAAGTGCCTGTGCCTCCGTTGGGGAAGTAAGGGTCTGTTCCGCCACCACTGTAAGCGGTGCTGTAGGCTTGATGATTGATGCTCACCGAAGGATTATAGTATTGCTGGCTATTGTCTGTCAACGTTAATCGTCTGGGGGCGTATTTGTCATTAGGGGCAAAGATTTGGGTGTTATTGTACTGGGAATTGTCTCGGTAGCTATTGTCGACATAGCTTTGGTGATTATAATAGCTGGATTTTTTGGAATTATCCGCATAATACTTGGAATTGTCCGTATAGTATTTGGAGTAATCTGCATAGTGGTTTGATTTGTCTGTGTAATGCTGGGAATTGTCAGTATTCCACTGTTTTTGAGAATTGTCTGTAAAATGCTTAGAATAATCGACGGGGGCATAGGTGCTTGAATAGCTATTCGACGTCGGGGCGTAGAGGCTCGTTTTGGGAGCATACGTATTGTTAGCCGTCGGTGCGTAAGCCAAATAATTCGACGTGGGCGAATAGGAACTAGACGAATAATTCGATGTGGGAGCGTAGAGGCTCGTTTTGGGGGCATAAGTACTTGATGCGTAATTAGACGTGGGTGAATAGGAGCTAGACGAATAATTGGACGTTGGGGCATACAAGTTCGTTTTGGGAGCATAGGTGCTTGTTGGGGAATAATTCAACTGTTGTTGTTGCTGTTGATTATTGTAGTTATACGAAGGAGCAGGGCTAGGTGGATAAGAAGGCATTGGATAAGTCGGGGTAGTATAAATCATCGATACAGGGTTCCTTTGGTTAGGGATTGTAAATTGCTATCAATTAAGGGATACAGAGGGAAATACATAAGCGATTTAAGGCATCATCCGTTGGGACGCCTAGAAATGAGTCAAAAATAAACGAGAGGCAATACGATCATAAAAAACGAGAGGCAGTACAGGGACTAGTAAATAAACGGATGCGTGTTGTTTGTCGTGACGAGCGATCCTTTGGGTCGCTGTTAGGGAAGGGAGGGGTCGAGGGATGCATGAGGGGGCATCCCTGTTGGAATTCGTGGGAGTGCAAGTCGAAGGTTGTGAGTGGTGAAAGGTATCAATTAGCCGAATAAATTACCGAAAATATCACCAAGACCGCCACCGCCGCCGTCTTTACCACCACCAAGTAGTTTAGAAAGCAAAAAGCCACCGACTCCTGAAAAGATGTCAAGTCCACCGTTGCCTTTTTCATCAGCACCAAGAACAGGTCCACCAAACAAGCCTGTACGGTTTTCAGCAGCGTCTTTATATTCTTCTAATTTAGCTCTTAAAATAGCATTTTCACGAGCCAATCTTGCTTTTGAAGTATTAGATCCATATTGCTTAGATAAACGACTTGTATCATAGTCATCATCGTAAAGACTTAACGAATTGTAGTCTAAGGTATCTGGGTTTGAAAAGACACTAGGTCTTATCGTACTTCCATAAAGGGAAGACGTATAAGGGTTATAGATTGAAGTCATGGGATTTACAGGGTTCCTATTATTAAAGGGGGGGGGGTATTTTAATGAGTCATTTAGCGACTTATTGAGAATTAAGTGGTTAAACGGTGTGCTTGTCTTAATAAAGTAATAATGAATACATGAATTGATTGTTTTTATTATTTTGTTACAATTAAATGCAACACTGTTGCGTTTAATTGTTTTCTTGTTATAATAGACCTGCTTCACATTTATTTTAAAGGAATTACACCATGACGCCTCAGAAAAAATTGCCTGTTACCGTGCTTTCTGGTTTTTTAGGAGCAGGCAAAACCACGCTCATGCAACACATCCTAACGAATCGAGACGGCTTAAAAGTCGCCCTAATCGTCAATGACATGAGCGATCTCAACATCGATGCCAAGCTGGTGAATCTCGCCGAAGGGAGCTTGAGCCGTCAGGATGAAAAGTTAATTGAAATGAGCAATGGCTGTATTTGTTGCACCTTGCGTGAAGACTTGTTGATTGAAGTGCGTCGCTTGGCGGAAGAAGGTCGTTTTGACTACCTTTTGATTGAGAGTTCGGGCATTTCTGAACCCATGCCTGTGGCGGAAACCTTCACCTTTGAAGACGAAAACGGCGTTTCCTTGAGCGATATTGCGACGCTGGACACCCTCGTGACCGTGGTGGATGCCGTCAATCTACCCCTAGACTTAAACGGCATGGATCTGCTAAGTGATCGAAATATGTCGCTTGGGGAAAATGATGAACGTGGCATCAGCGAATTGTTGTTGGATCAAATCGAGTTTGCCAACGTGATTTTGCTCAACAAATGCGACCGCATTTCCGCCAAAGAAGCCGATGCCCTTGATGCTCTGTTGCAGAAATTGAATCCGCTGGCGAAGGTCATTCGCACGGAACGTTCGCAAGTGGATTTAAAAGAAATCCTGAATACAGGTTTGTTTGATATGGAAGACGCCGCCAATGCTCCTGGATGGTTGGCTGAATTGCGTGGCGAACACACCCCCGAAACCGAAGAATACGGCATTTCCGCCTTTACTTACAAGCGTCAACAGCCGTTTCATCCTGAACGTTTGCGTGATTACTTTGAAGAAGCGACCCCCGGTGTGATTCGTGCCAAAGGCTTTTGCTGGATGGCACACCAGTGGGATTGGATGATTCAATGGAGCCAAGCAGGCGTTTTGTTGCAGGTCACGCCAGCTGCTCCGTGGTTGTGTTGCTTGCCTGACGAGCAGTGGGAACCTGATGAAGGGGTGAGTCGTGACGAGGTGCGAGCGACATGGCATCCTGCGTGGGGGGATCGTATGCAGGAGCTGGTCTTTATTGGTCGTAACATGAACGAAGCTCAAATCACCGCACAACTTGATGCGTGCTTGATGACGTCTGAAGAACTCCGCAATGAGTTGCCTCGTTATGTGAAGGAGCGTCCGTCGTTTTTCAGTTTTGATGCCGTCATTGCCGATATGGAATCAGCGGGAGCTGCTGAACTCGTTACTTCTAATACCATTTAAACGCTTATTTTTTCTTAGGACTTTTCCACATCAACACCACGGCAGCGCCTAAAGCTACCAAGACCGACACGCCCAAAATAAGGGGATAGATCTTGTGCAAGCCAAAGGTTTGCAAGGTATGTAGATGTAAAATCGATTTGCCCAAGACTTTATTGCCGAGTATTTCTTTGACAATGGTAAACGCCATGCCTGTAGTTGCCGTCCATGCGAGGGGCAGGAGGAGCAGGCTGCCAATGAGCTTGTGAAACTTCAGAGCCTTAATTTTAAGTTGAACCCCTTTTTTACTCTTGTCTTTAGGAACAGAAGAATGATTAGTTTGTATTTCGTCCACTTTAAGAATACCCCCATAGTTAAAAACGCTACACTCAGCGATATAGCCAAGTTTATAATTTCCTGTATTTGTCTACTTCGTTGTCGCTACGATTCTCGATGTGCTTATGGTCGTCTCTGTACACCTCACACATCTGCGAGTCTAGGCTCCTAGAATAGCCTAAGTACAGAAAACTCTAAACTTGGCTATAAAATATGTCTAGATTTGAATTATAGCCTAAATTCTGGCAGATTCAAGTACCAAGTGCTTCGACGGTGCTTCCACCACAAAGAGCGTCACGGCATCGAT
>JAJTHC010000079.1 GCA_021299615.1 Vampirovibrionales bacterium | reverse complement strand
TTTACAAAAAAATACTTGCCTTTCAATTCGACTGTGCTAACATTACATTGCGGAACGCCTTAAATGCTTTGGTGTGTTTGAAACACTTATTGACTGAACATTTATCGCCTTTCGATGCGGCTTAGGCTGCGAACTGTATGCGGAAAAGACGGTGGCTAAACCCCACTTTCGACCTAAACCACGGATACTTTCTCAAGTTCCCTTGTGTTTTGACTGATGACCGAGCATTTCCCCATTGCGGTTACCCCCTTGTGAAATAATACAAGGCACAATTGAATCCACGGTAAAGAGCTGTTTGGTCATTCAACGGTAGCGGCGGTGCTATACACGGAGCGTTTAAGTTTAGCAAGTACGGAGATTCCACCCTCATGAGAGACTGGAAGAATAAAAACACGTTGACTTGTTTGGTATTGGCTTTATTGATTGCCTCCCAATGGAACGTCCTTGTCTGCGACGCTCGTGAACAAGCCCCTTCGTTGCCCCGCAACGAAAAGTTGACCCTTTTGCCCACAAGAGCAAAAGAGTTGATCGCAAACTTACCCTTAATAGATGATGTCGCCTTTGCTGAAGGTACGATGCCTAGTGACACATTTAAGTCTAGTAAGTCCGCTGAAGCCCCTGTAAAAACAGGAACGCTTTTAGAAAGTAACGGCAGTGAAGACCGCCAAGCACAGTTGAATCTTGCTGTCACACGGCACTTGCAAGCCGTGCCTGACAAAATCGTGCTAAACACGATGTTTGCTAAAGAGCTACCTTATTCCTTGCGGACGGTTTACAATAAACAGTTAGAAGAAGCAGGCTTCTATATCAATGAGCAAGAAGTCTTTCGCTTTCGATCACGAGTAGGCTTTTTAACGCCTTATTTGCGTTCTAAGCAAGTGGCGGATCGCTTGAGTGCGTATTCCAAATTACCGATTCACTTTCGAGATGTTCACTTGGAACGTCAAGCAGAAGGTGACTATCACTTGATGATGGGCAAGCATCTGCTTACGGTGGTGGATGAATCCACGGCTGTAGCGGCTCATATGCCCTTAGATAGCTTAGCGAAATTGTGGATGAAACAACTTCGCACCGCCTTAGGTGAAAAACCTGCCCCAGCCCCTTCGATGTTTGATTTAAAGGCTTCAGGACGCTTCATCGCTAAAGGTGTGGCATCATGGTATGGCCCTGGATTTCATGGTCGTAAATCGGCGGACGGATCTCGTTTTAACATGAATCACATGACCGCCGCTCATAAGACCTTGCCCTTTGGCACGAAAGTCAAAGTCATTAACGAACGCAACGGTAAAAGTTGTGTGGTTCGCATCACCGATCGTGGGCCTTATAGTCATCATCGTGTGATTGATTTGTCTAAAGCAGCGGCTCAAGCGATTGGTGCCGTGTCTTCAGGCGTGGCGAAAGTTCGCTTAGAAGTCTTGAATTAGCATCTTGCTTCGTTTTGTCCTTATGAAAATCGTCATGGTTTCGTAAAGAGACCATGACGATTTGTTTATAGCAATAAAACCGTTGAATTAAGCTTTAGGTGCATAAGGATTAACTCGTGTACTAGGAGGAGTCACCGCTTCATAATGGGATATTATTTCTGCCGTCCAGTTCTGTTCAGGAAGATCTACAATCCGCTTCAACCAACTCGAGGTAATTTCTTCAAGTTCGCGCAAAGCTCCTACTTGTGGATCTTTTAGTTGACCACTCGACTGTAAATTTTTATAGTTCTTTAACGAACGTAATGTTTCTAAATCCTTGAGTAATCGTTCCGCTTCAGTAGGGAGATTTCCACTACGTTGTACGTCACTTGCTTTCGCTTGTGCCGTGTTTTGTGGTAAGGCGAGTGCCTGCGAAACTAGGGACGATATTCATCGACATGTTTTTTTCCTTAGGGTTAGGGAGAGGTATTATGAAAGCTCTGTTAGAATCTTACATCCACATAAAAGCACGTCAAGTTTGCTTTGGAACAGGTGCTTTACAAAATGTTACAACTTTTTGTAAAAACGTGGGTTTTACGCACTAGGAAACACCGTGAACATTTGTCATGCTTAGTATAGTAGCCTGTGTAATAGCCCTAAACAAGACACGTCATTGCGAACGCATGTGAAGCAATCTGCTCACCAATTTGGAATCTCTACAGATTGCCACGCTACGCTCGCAATGACGGTGTTTAAGGTTTTTACAAAAGGTTATTACCCTTATTACTCATCCCCAACCCCAAAGGAGACACCGAAATGAAAATCTATCGTGGAGACGACGACCCTCGCATCGGCTTACGCACCCGTTACGACGTGCGACGGGGTTGCTTTATTACCTCACATACACGCTTTAACTTTTTCACCACCACAGGCGGATCCCGCACCGAATCGGAAACCATTTTTATGGACAAACTTGAAGCGTGGTTTGAAGTCATGGAAGAAGCGGGCAAACCGATTAATCTTTCTAGTACCTATGAATCCCCTCCGGGGATTGTGGGGCGTCCGAAAAGCGATCGGGTGCGGATGCATCTTTGGGTGTCGGAAAACTTCAAGAAAATCCTTCAACGGGAAGCCAAGGTGTTGCATCTTTCGTTGAGTGATATGGTTGAACATGCGTTTATGCACTACTTTAGAAAGGAAGCTCACAAAGAGTTGTGGGAGCTTCGAGAAGAAGAAGGACCTCACTAGAGCAAAAAGCCCGCTTCATGTGTGTCGAAATCGCCTATTCTATGTGTCAAAAAAGCGGGTTTCGTGTGTCAGAAAAGGAGGTTTCGTGTGTCGAAAACCGCTATTCTGTGTGTCGAAAAAGGAGGTTTTGTGTGTCAAGAATCGACTTTCGTGTGTCGGAAATCAACGCCTTTTTTACACGTTTTTCGACAACTCTTCTGCTCGACGGGTCGCTGCATGGACGGCATCCACCAACGCCCCCGACACATCCGCCGCTGCCAACGCCTCTAAGCCTTTCGCCGTCGTGCCGTTTGGGGTGACGACCTCCGCCTTTAGCTGAGATGCTGTCGTGGCACGGGCTTCCAGCAACAAGGCGGATCCTTTCACCAGCTGAAGCACCCCTGCTTCCACCAAATCAGGAGCCAACCCTTCCGCCAAACCCGCTTCTACCAAGGCTTCCATGATGTAAAACACATACGCAGGACCACTCCCAAACAAGCCTGTAAAGGCGTTGATCTGCCCTTCTTCGAGCCACACCGCCTTGCCCACCGCTTCAAACACGGATTCGGCTAATTTTTTTTGATTTTCGTCCACATAAGCATTGGCAGACAACGCCGAAAACCCTTGTCCCACAAGGGCTGGCGTGTTCGGCATCGCGCGCACGATCGCCGTATTTGGCAAGGACTCACCTATAGTCGCCAAGGTCGTACCCGCTGCGATGGACACCACCACCGCCTTCGCCTTCAGCGTGATGCCTTCTAAATCGGCTAAAACGGCGGGCATCACAAAGGGTTTGACGCCCAAAATCAGCAGATCCACTTGTGAAAGGGCGTCTTGGGCAAGTTCAAGTGTGGTGCAAGTTACGCCGTATTCCGCTTGACGCAAGGTCGCTTGTTGGGGGGAAGAAGCCATCCCCACCACGTTTTCAGGCAAAACGCCTGCCTTCAACAAGCCTTTTAAAATCGCTCCTGACATATTGCCTAAGCCGATAATGCCTATTTTTAGGGTGTTTAAAGACATTGCTCGCTCCTTTTAGTGGCGGAATTCACGAACGCTGGTCGCTAACATCGCCATATCATACTGATTAACAGCCGAAATCACGTCGGCATCCTTGATACTACCCGCGGGCTGAATGATGCACGCCACACGGTTTTGAGCCGCAAGCTGGATGTTATCGACCGCAGGGAAAAAGCCGTCGGACGCTAAAACGGCTCCGTTGGCGTTTTCACAGGCTTGTGCCAAGGCTTGCTCAACCGCTCCCACACGACTGGTTTGACCGCCTGAAAGCCCCCACGCCTGACCGTCTTTGGCTACTACAATGGCGTTCGATTTCAAATGCTTCGCGACCTTCCACGCAAAGGCGGCGTCTCTCAACTGGTCTTCGGTGGGTTTTTTCTTGGAAATCACCTTGAGTTCTTTTGCCATCAAGGCTTCCGCCTTGGCGAACTGCTGTTCTTGAATCAAGACCAAATTCGGACTCACCTGCTTTAAATACAGACCATCACGGGTTTCCGCAGGATGCCTCCCCGATTCAGGCGTCACCCAAGGGCGAGTGACCAAACGCAGGTTTTTCTTGGCTTGTAAAATCGCCAAAGCCCCTTCGCTAAAGCTCGGTGCGAGAATGACTTCGGTGAAAATATCCACCATCGCTTTCGCGGTAGATTCTTCCACCGCACGGTTTAGCACGACCACGCCTCCAAAGGCAGACAAGGGATCGCAGTCCAAGGCACGCTTATAGGCTTTGGCTAGCGTGATGCCCACCGCCACACCGCAGGGCTGATTATGCTTGATAATCGCCGCCGCTGGCTCGTCGTCAAATTCGCAAATCAAGTTCCACGCCGCTTCCATGTCCACGATATTGTTGTACGACAAGGGCTTGCCGTGCAAAACGTGAAAATCCACTTCATCAGGGCGAATGGCAAATAAGGCCGCCGCTTGGTGCGGATTTTCGCCATAACGCATGCTTTGAATGTTGTGAAGCGTCAAGTTCATCGTCGTGGGGAACTCTAGGGCTTCGGCGTTGTCGCCCAAGGCTTCGGCGAGAATTTGGCTCGACATCCAGCCACTAATGGCGTTGTCATAGGTCGAAGAACGCTGAAACGCAGCGAGTGCGAGGCGTTTACGCAAGCCTAGCGACGTTTGCCCACCGTTGACGGCTAAATCGGCAATCAGGGCGTCATATTGATCGGGGCTAGACAGTACGGCGACATCGGCGTGGTTTTTCGCAGCGGCTCGAATGAGGGACGATCCGCCAATATCGATGAGTTCCACCATGGCGTTCGGGCTTTCCGCTGTTTGGGATTGAGCCAAACCGAGTTCAAAGGGATAGAGATTCACGGCGACGACATCAATTTTAAAGGTGACGTCTTTCATGTGATCGGCTTTGTCACGCTTGGCGAGAATGCCTGCAAATACGGTGGGGTGAAGGCTTTTCACCCGCCCTTCTAGGATTTCGTCAAAGCCTGTGACGGTGGACAAATCCACGACGTTTAGCCCTGCGTCTTCGAGCGTTTTGCGAGATCCGCCTGTGGCGATGAGTCCAAAGCCGAACTTGGCTTGCAAGGCGGTGGCGAGTTCAACGATGTGGCTTTTGTCCCAGACGGAGATAAAGGCGTAGCGAGTGGGGTTTGTCATGATGAGGGGGTGTCCTTTTTTCTTGGGTTCAGAGAGTCCATTGTACTTAAAACACGATTTTTTGACTAGGGGGGCGTTTTGGTTCCTGTCCCCTCTCCTAATTTTAGGAGAGGGAAGAGAACGTCTTTAGACGTTCGAGGGTGAGGTTAAACCCTAGACTCCGTTTGTGGTTTAACCGCCCCCTAACCTGTCGAAGCTAAAGCTTCTCTTGGGAAAGAAAACCGTTGGTTTCCTCTCCCAACCTCTCCTTCCTAAAGGAGTAGATTCACTT
>JAJTHC010000260.1 GCA_021299615.1 Vampirovibrionales bacterium | reverse complement strand
TTAAACGATTAAATAGCGTCTGGCGTCTTCGTTGTCGCTACGATTCTCGATGTGCTTATGTACGTCTCTGTACACCTCGCCCATCTGCGAGTCTAGGCTCCTAGAATCCACCTATACGCTATTCAATCGTTTAAATGGTATGACAACTATACTCTATTTTAACTAACTTTAGAGTGGATTAACTCCATTAAATGGACGACTTTAACCATCTCCTAGCACAAAAGAAGATTGACACTGCTTTATACAAGTATCGTGTCCCCCTATCCCCCCTACCCATAAAGGACTCCCTGCCATGCTCGGTCTCAATGCCATGACCTATTATGATTCCCTTTCGCAACAAAAAGATTTAGAGTATCAAAAAAGCTTACTCAGTCAACGTCGTAAAAATTTGATCAACATTAACTCAAGCTTACGCTTTGCCGAAGCCAAGCTGGATCCCAATAGCGAAGGCTATAAGGCGTTGGATATGCGTGTGCAACAAATGGAACAAATGTCGCAAGTCTTAGATGCGGAAGCCGCTCGTATTGATATGCAACTTAACGCCAATCTAACCCTTATGCAAAGCACCAAGCAAATGCTTGCTGAAGATATTAAAGATAGCTTTACCCTTACCAGCAATAGTCAATAGAATTTTTAGGCGTCTTCTTCTTGATTCGCAGCCAAGTTGTCGTGCTTGGTTGAATGCGTGTCGCTAGGCTTTTTAATACCCATGCGTTGCTGACGAGCCACCCGACGAGCAATATCCTCTTCACGCTTGGATTTAGTCACAAAGGACGGCTCTTTAATTCGCATATATAAAGTCGCATTTTGATGATGCACTTGGTGACGACCTTCCGTCATCTGTAGTTCCGTGCCTTGGGCTTGTCGACGAGAAAGGTCAGACTGGTTTAGACGGTCTAATTGATTTAAAAACTGGCGTGTGGTATTCGCCACCTGTTGCAATTGTTCCATCACCGAAGGGGCTTTTTGAGGCAGTTCTAAAGTACTGCGTCTGAAATTGGTGTCTTGCGTGTTTTGCTTTTGAAAGACATCTTGCTGAAGCACTTCACGCTGTTTGATTAAAGATTGCGTAGAACCCAATCGAGGCTGTGGCGTGGGTGGAGCCAGCAACTCTTCTTGTTGTTGTAAATGAGGGGCTAAAGCGGGGTTGCGTTGGGCGTTTTTGTCTAAGCCCTTGTTGAACGGTGTGTCGTAAGGGGAAGGCATATGCAGTTTTCTAGTCGTCGAAGCAACCATCATCATCAGTTATATCCTATGTCGGGGGATGTTGAAATCGTAAGCAACACACGATTTTTTCAGTATACGTATCGTATACACTTATTCTACGACAATTGTAAAGGTACGTCAATAGTATATATGTTAAGATTGTAATATAGTGTTTTAAAAAATTTTCCTGTCCCCTCTCCTAATTTTAGGAGAGGGAAGAGAACGTCGCTAGACGTTCGAGGGTGAGGTTAAACTTTAGACTCCGTTTGTGGGTTTAACCGCCCCCTAACCCCCTCCTAAAATTAGGAGGGGGGACAAAGCAACTATTTTATTTGTTAAGATTGTAATAGTTTTTCGACAGTCTAGCGACACTATTTGGTGGGTTTTTAAAATTGGCAGTGGTCGAAGCATTAAAAGTTTGCTATCATTAAAGAAACAATATGGTTGACCTTGAGGAATAATTCAATGAGTTTGTCTAACGAATCCGAATCCCTTGTTAAACTTTCGGTTATGGGGATTGCCCTTGACACACGAACAGGTACCCCCATTGTCGTGTTGACGGATCAAGACAAACGCCGAGCCTTACCCATTTGGATCGGTACTGCTGAAGCCAGTGCGATTATTCGCCAGCTAGAAGCCGTTGAATCCAACCGCCCGATGACGCATGACTTGCTGTATAACCTCATTGAACTCACAGGCTATGTGTTGGATCGTGTGGTGATTAAAGATATTGAAAACGACACTTATTTTGCGAGCCTTTATCTGAAAGTCGACGACGGAGATGACGAGCTTGAGCTAGACGCTCGACCTTCCGATGCGGTGGCGGTTGCCTTGCGTGCCGATGCCCCTATTTTTGCCAGCCCTCATGTCATGTCAGACGGCACAGTGAGTGCGGATGAAGAAAAGGACGAAGAAGAAAGCGAAGCCTTCAAGGACTTCTTAAAGAACATCAAAGCCAGCGACTTCAACTTTCCTGGTGACATTCAAACCGATCAGTAAGATGTTTAGGACTAATACCTCAGTGCTTGTTGTTCATGAGCTATAGTGTCTGCAAGATTTGTAAAGTCTGATTTTTTTTGTTCGCAGTAATAGCGTTCGTAGTCCTCTTCAGTGTATACTTTACCCAAAGGTCTAGCTTGTCCTTTGAATTTTTTATAAATTTCATTTTCAGGATCTTCAAAGCTTTGCTTTATTTCTTCCATTAGTTCCTGCCAAGTGCCGTTTTTAGTATTTGGAGAACTGATTTTAGCAAACGATTTTTTTAAAGTAGATAAATTATACGATGCATAAGCGGCAACTTTGTCCCACAGATCGGATATTTGTAGACCTATACCTTGTTTTCCTCAAGTTCCACAACGGACTCGAATTGAAGAAACAAATTAGTCATTTGATTTTTACATCTTTCGAGTTCTTTGGAAGAATAGCCTTGACGTTGGTTTTGAACTTGCATGAATTGGGGAGATACTATCTTCAACATACGATTTAGCCTCTACATTAATTGGTATTAGGATTAGCTTTAAGCACAACCAAATAATACTATAAATAAAAAACAGAGCAAGATATTTCGAGTATCGAGGTGTAAGTTTTTGTATGATTTAGCATGACCGCATTAACAGCATACAATCGCCGTAACTGTAAAAGCGGTAACGTTCTTGCACGGCCTCTTCGTACACCTTCAAAATAAAGTCCCGATTCGCAAAGGCGGAAATCATCATCAACAAGGTGGACTTGGGCAGGTGAAAATTGGTGAGCATCGCATCCACCACTTCAAAGCGAAAACCAGGGTAAATATAAAGATTGCTCCAGCCACTTTCGCCTTTGAGTAGTGAGCCTCCTTGATTTTGGGCAGCGGTCTCAAGCGTCTTGGTCGTGGTCGTACCAACGGCAAACACCTTCCCCCCACGAGCCTTACACGCCACAATCGCATCGACGGTGGCTTGAGGCAAGGTATAGGCTTCGCCGTGCATGTCATGCTCACGAATGTCGTCCACCATCACAGGGCGAAAGGTGCCAACACCTACTGACAAAGTCACATTCACCTTTTGAATGCCTTTTTCGGCAAGGGCGTTTAAGACGTCATCTGTAAAATGTAAACCCGCCGTGGGGGCGGCTTGTGAGCCTTCCACTTCAGAATACACGGTTTGGTAACGTTCCTTGTCTTCTTCTGTCGCAGGGCGGTTAAAATAAGGGGGTATCGGCATTTTGCCGATGCGGTACATGAACTCATGAAGGCTGGCTTCTTCATTCAAGTGCAAACGCACCACGCCATGCCCTTCTTTGCCTTGTTCAATGACTTCAAAAGTCGCCGTGCTGTCTTCCAACACAATGACCGTACCTTCCTTAAGCTTGCGAGCAGGACGCATCAAGCAATGCCAGTCGAGTTCGGCTTGCGAAGTCGGGTGCAGTAAAAGCACTTCAACTTCGCCTTCACCTATAGAACCGTCTGGCATAAGGCGTTTGCCCAAAAAGCGAGCAGGCAAGACTTTTGTGTCGTTCACCACCAGTAAATCGTTAGGATTCATCAAATCCACCAAGTCTTTAAAACCCTTATGCTCAAAGGATTCCCCTTGGCAGTCGATGAACATCATGCGTGAATCGTCACGATTGGGAAGGGGGTGCGAAGCGATTAAATCGCTAGGCAGTGTATAGTCGTAGGCATCGACATGGAAGAGATCAACGGTGCTTTCAGTGGTGGCATTCATAGAGGAATCCTTTAGGGTAAAATTATTTCATATAGAAAGCTCTACGAAACTAAAAACACACCGTCATTGCGAGCGGATCGTGGCAATCCCCTTGCCACAAATGGCTTTCGCAGAGTCTTCTATAAACTAGCACAAACATAGCGTTTTATGGGTTTTATGCTGATATAATTTCTTTGATTCAATTTGTTATAAGTAGGTGTGAAAACGTGATCAATATTCAGCGACTAGAACCCATTTATGGATCTTTAAAAGATCAAGTCAGCCTAAACCGTCTGGCAGACGATCTGCCTGATATGTTTGTGGGAACAGATCCCGTTGGAGTCTTTCAATACGGGCATGATATTTACCAAAAACGTCAACAACAGCGAAAAGAAGACCCACAAACCCCACAAACAACATTTACTTCAAGTGCCACAAACTTTCAAAGATGCGGACAAAACTGTGGATGCCCCACTTGCCGATAGAACGATTGTTTTTATTAAAGAAATTTAGATAAGAAAAACGGCAATACGGTTTCGTACTGCCTCTCGTTGCTATGTCCCCCTGTTCAGAAGAAAGATGGAAGTCTGTAAAGCTCTTCCAAAATAACTATCGGCAGATTTGGGGTAAACTTAAGGATTCCTTTACAAAATGTTACATCCTGTAGAAGGCTTGCCTTGCCTTTGCTTGATGTTCCTTGTCAAAGATGTTAAGCTGAACTTCTGTTTAAAGATCGTTTTTTTGTACAGAAAGTTATTACAAATGACATCACTGAATGAGACACGCCCTTCACTGGCTTCTGTATTACAGGCACGACGTAACGCCTTAGATTTGCCGTTGCCTCTGGTGGCTGAAAAATCAGGCTTGTCGCTGGCACTTTTAGAACAGCTCGAAGAAGGACGGCTCCACTTTATGTCAGTGATGAACCGCACTCGACTTACTCGAGTTTTGAAAATGACGCCTGCGGAACTCAAGCAATACGAAACGCCTCCGCCGATTACGTTAACAGGCGATGTGGTGCTTCAATCGTTGGACTATCACTTGGTGGCTCATTTCAATAACGGCAAGCGTTTGCCTTTAAAAGAAATGGAACGCAATGCGGAAGGCTTTTGGCCCTGCCCCGACTGCGGAGCAGAACTCACGACCTTAACGCATC
>JAJTHC010000230.1 GCA_021299615.1 Vampirovibrionales bacterium | reverse complement strand
TATTGTGGATTATTCATATACATTGTGATTTAAAAGTCCTCTATTTTCTACTCTATGTTAAGGTGTTGTTCGTGTGTGTTCTAAAGGTTGTGGGTTGTAAAATAAAACCTATTTGAAGTCTATGTGCCTAAATAAAGTATTAAGGCATGATTAAATTGACGTTTTGAAACAATCTGTTACAAAACACACTTCAAACCATTGAAAAAATTGCCAAATAAGGCTCTGCGAAAGTCTTTTTGTCATTGCAAACGTATGTGAAGCAATCTGTAAAGACTTTTGTAGCAAGGAATGTTGCCACGCTACGCTCGCAACGACGGTATGTTTAATAATTTCGCAGATCTTTCCAAAGAGGTTACAATCCAGTAACAATGATTAAACTTTACTTATAAACTGGACGAAGTGTCAAAAATAACCTATACTTGTAGTACAGGTCAGGTTTGGGTAGCACCTGCTACCTATTTCAGTTGAATAATGAGGAGGATCTAGCACTATGATGACTAGACTATCGATTCATGGCCGTAACATCGAATTAACGTCTGCGATTAAGGACGCTATCTTCGAAAAAACGGAACGTGTGTTTTCGCATTTTGACTTTATTCAAAGCGTGGATATTCACCTGTCTGTTCAAAAAAACCCTCGAATCAGTGAAGCCCATTCCGCTGAAGCTTTGGTGCATGTCAATGGTGGCATGGTCAAAGTGGAAGCATCGAGTGAGAATCTCTATGCGTCGATTGATTTATTGGTTGACAAAATCATGCGTTCTTTAACCAAGTACAAGTCTAAACATTTAATGAGACAAAAATCAGCTCGCAGTCAAGGTGGCGAAACCTTACGTGTGCAAGATCTTGAATCCGTCCATGAAGGCTATGAAGAAGACGCCTATCACATTGAGTTAGAACTGAGTAATGACAATGAAGCCGCCGCCTTTGCGGAAGCGGAAGTGCAAAGCATCCGCTATGCGTCTTAACAAGCGTTAAGTTGACTACCCTATAACTGTATACTGAAAGGGATGTCTCGAAAGAGCATCCCTTTTTGGTTTATATAGCCAAGTTTAGAGTTTTCTGTACTTAGGCTAAACTAGGAGCCTAGACTCGCAGATGTGTGAGGTGTACAAAGACGTACATAAGCACATTGAGAATCATAGCGACAACGAAGAGACATGTACAGGAAATTATAAAATGGCTATAGTGTTCGATAGATATAGTAGGCTACAAGTTTACGAAGCCTAAGGTGAGGACTTTAACCAGCCCTTTACCCACTTTACCAGGAGCTTGCCACAGGGTATTGAATGTTTTAAAAAAACCCAGCACACCTGTTGCTGTATTGACCCATTCTTTAGGTTTTGTGGTTTTATTTAATGTTTTTAAGGCATCGCTTAATGGCTGTAAATCAGGGTTGCTCATGGTGGCTCCCGAAATTAGCTCCTGCCCAACAGCTAAAAAGTCTTGTAACGTATTGTTGGATAATAAATCCTTGTGAATACTTTTCGTGGTATTTTCTAAGCTTCGCTGACTGGCTTTTAAGGACGCCATTTCTTTTAAGTTGAACGCCAACAAGCCCAACGTAGCCACTTGTGAGGCAACTAAAAAAGGCAAGCCCCACTTCACATAAGCAGGCACTGGGGCGTCTTTACTTTCTTCATTACTCTTTTCAATTGAGTTTAAAATCTCAAAAATCCTAGCATTTAAGGAACTTTCCTCTTTCTTGTGACTTTTCTTCTTTGCTGGTTTGGAAGCGGTCGTGACAGGGGCTAGTGTCGCAACGCCCCCATATGGAGGAAGGCTAGGCGGATATATGATTGAAGGTGAAGACGGAAGGCTCGCCATAAAAATTTCCTAAACGTATATAGTTCTATATAATGAGATAAAACACACTAAAGTTTAAAAGATGTTAGGTAAAGTATTTTCTATTTTTATTCTGCGTAGATTGAGCAAGGGCAAGATACATCAACAATTGATTTTGACGATCTGAAACACCCAACGCCTGTTGATCTTCCAACGGCACAGTTTCCTGCAAATTGTAATGCAAGGCATCGCTTTCATCAGGGATTAGAATGCCTTCTAAGCTGTCCATTTGTTTTTGAATAGGGTTGCTAATCGTTTGAGGCAAGCTTACATGCCCCACCTTCGGAATGAAATCCCGAGCCGAAACACGCTCAAGCCCCTTGGCATCATCATCGGTATTCACCAAATCAAAGTAACGCTCCCCTGTTTTGGGGTCAACACCTGTACCTTCTAGCTTGACTTCATGCCCTGGAACGGTGTAGCCCTTTCTTAATGAAATCGATTCATTCAAAATCGGCTCTTCGCCTTGGGCTAAAGCCGTGGCTAAATCGTTTTCCGTGTCCTTAAATTGACGATAATAGCCGTACAAATACAAATCCCCATAATTCGGATCGTTCGGGTCGGGCGGAGCGTTCAAGGCTTGGTACTGTACCAACTTATACGCCTTGCCGTCGTTAATCAAGCGTTCATTAAACAGCTTTTCATCGCCTGTTAAGCCACTATTTTCACCCCAAACCGACTCTAAAATGCCTGCCACTTCTTCAGGAGGCATCTTCGCCTTGTAGGGAGCAAAGGCGTCTTCAAACGCCTTTCGGGCTTCATCCGCTTGAGGGGTTTGCAACGGCTTACACAAGGCTTCTTTTTCAGCATCACTCAAAGCACTTGATGCCCATACTCCTGTTTGAGCAATATCGAGCATATCACGCTTGTCGGTGGCGACGTCATAGGCTTTGCGTCCACCATTGTAGAGCAAGGTTTCTTGATACAAAACTTGTAAAGGCGACGCTTCCTTCTGCCCTAAGCCTTCTCCACGCAGGAGCTTGGCTTGCGTATTTTGAGCCCGTAAGACCGCCGCACGAGACGCTGGCACTTCCACCAAAACGTTGCCGTCCGCCGTTTTTTGATACGCCATATTACGTTTGGCGAGTTCCGTGTAGACTTGGCTGGGGTCATCAGGCGACAACTCTTCAGGCGTGGCTTTTTCATAGAAACTTTCGACAGGGCTGGTCAATTCCACCAAGTGACGCATCAACTCCTTCGGATGCAAGCTTGCCATGCGAGACATTTCAGACGCTTCACTACAATTAAACGTACGAATCACATTCAAGTCTTCTGCACGACGTTTCGTAGGCAAGACTTGGGCGTTATGTTTGTCTCCGCTGGGATTGTTCACGCTTGCCAGCAAGGCTTCTTGAAAGGGAGGCGTCAAAGGCGTGTTGTCTTGCTCAATATCTTGCGGATGCGACAAAAGGGTGACGGCATCTTTCAGCAAGGTGGGAGCATGCCATCCGTGGGCTTTGGGAGCAAACGCCATGGCGTACAAGTAATACAGCGTGCTATGGGCATTGTCGCCTTGGGTTTGAAGCAACGGGTTTTTAGGATTCACTAAGAGTCCTTCGAGTTGAGCTTGTTCTGCTTTAGGCAGTTGTTGGGTAATTCGGTGAAACATCGCCAAGCGAGCTTGAGGCGTTTCAAGCATCTGACCCTTTTCATCCACAGAAGGAGAGTTGCTCAAGACGTGCAAGAGTTGAGCTTGTTTTAAGGGGTTCTTGGCGAGTTCACCCAATTCTTTGGGTAAAAGTGGTAAGACTTGAATGGGAGTGGCGACTTTAGGGGCATCGAAGGTGTCGGCGACTTGATTCGTTTGACGCAAGTCTTTCGCCGTTTGTTTGTTCAAGACTTGTGCTGAAGACGATTTCGCTGAATTGGTTGCGAAGAATGCGTAAGGTAAGTTTTGTGTATTCGGTGTGCTTGCCATTAGAAAAACTTTCTTTATTACACGACATTACTAGGATAAAAAAGCTAGAAATCGAAAATTGTGCTAAAAAGAAGCCATTCAAACCAAAACGTAACAAGATGTAACAAAACTTAAAGTTTCACCCCCTCCCTGCCGATACGTTCACAGAGAGAGTAAC
>JAJTHC010000181.1 GCA_021299615.1 Vampirovibrionales bacterium | reverse complement strand
TGGCGTCTTCGTTGTCGGTCGGGTTCTCGATGGGCTTATGGTCGTTTGTGCATAGTCACACATCTGCGAGGCTAGGCTCCTAGTCTAGCCTAAGTACAGAAAACGCTAAACTTAGCTATAAGAATCTTTCCCAAACCAGACGATAGCGAACGCTTTTAGCGGTTGGATACGCCTGCCAATGACCCTGCAACCTAAAATCAAGGCGAGCCAACGTTAATTCATACGACGTCGCATTCAACGCCTGCCATTTTAGCAAAGATGCCGTATGCTGATTCAAGGTCGTTAAACGGACGCTTGCCCACTGCTGATGCAGATCGCTTTCAAATCGACGGAGGCTTTCTTCATAGCGTTTTTTAGTTTCTTTAGTTTTTATGTTTAGTTTCTTTAGTTTCTTTAGTTTCTTTAGCTTTTTATGTTTAGCTTCTTTAGTCTTCAAAACTAAATATTTAGTTTCTTTATTTTCTTTATTTTTATCCTTTAGTTTCTTTAGTTTTTTAGTTTTACTTTGCAAAACTAAATCTTTAGCTTCTTTAGTTTTATCTTTATTTTCTTTAGCTTCTTTCTTCATCACTTGCAAGGTTTGCATCGGAAGGGAGACTTCTTCAAAGGGATCCATCGTAAAAAGTTTTTGAGCCTTTGCAAGAGACTTCGGCGGCTTAAGGTATTGGGACGCATCTTCAAAAAACGCCGCAATATACACCGCCTCTTCAGACGCCAAGACGTCCTTTTTATGCTGATTGACGACCGTATTGCCTTCTTTTAGCAGTTCAGTGACATCCCCTTTGGCGAGGGTTTGGACTGTTTTTTGGACACGATTGAGCTGTTTTTGAGCATCGGTCAAACGGGCTTTTTGCTTCGCTTTTTTACGACGCTTGCGTTTCTTCTTTTTCTCGCTTTTCTTTTGCATCGCCTTTAGGGTGGAAGCGTACAAGAACACCACTTCTTCAGGCGGATTGAGGTGTTGAGCGTCCATGTATCGAGCCACATCCCCTAGTTCAAAGCTGGACAAAGGGGCTTCCACAAACAAAATACTGTGAACCTGTTTCTTTTCTTTATAATGGAGAAGTTTCACGCCGTCGTGGCGAAACGTTTTGCCGATGGGTAAAGACACCCACGCTTCTTGGGGGAAGCGGTCAAAACGGGTGGCGTCCCAATAGAGGGGATAGGCGATTAAAGCGAGGCTCATTAAGGCGACGCTGGTAAAACTGGCGACTTTCAGTCGGGGGTGTTGCTTCCAAAACGACGGCCCCCAGCCTAGCCACGGTAAGCTTAACAAGACGCCGTAAGCGATGAGCATCCATGCCGTGGGGAGCGTGGGGACGGCGAATTGCAAGTGGGGCAAGCTGGCTCCCCATAGCGTCCAAGCAATTTGGGCGTTTAGTAGAAATTGACTAGGCAATAGGCAAAAACTCGCTAGCGTGGGCGACAAGGCGTAAATGCCAAAACTGGCGAATCCCCACAGCGTAAGCGGAGCGACGAGAATCCCACTGAGTAGGTTCATCAACACGGCGTGTAAAGGCGTTTTGTGGAAGACGTGCAAAATCAGAGGCGTCGCATACAATTGAGCCACGGCGGTGAGGCATCCTGCGGAAAGGAGTCCTGCTATGAGGTTTCGTTTGGGGTTCCAGCCCTTTTGCTTGAGAATCGCTTCTATCGACGTAAACAGGGTGACAATGCCAAAGGTCGTCAACACCGAAAGTTGAAAGCCCAAGTTTAGCCATAGGTACGGTTGCATCAAGCTTAGAACGCTTATCGCCAGCATCAGTAAGAAGAGGGGACTCAAGGGTTTGAAGAGATATTTGATCCACAAGCCAAAAAACCACATGACCACCGCTCGCAAAATCGATGGCGGAAAGCCTGTCGCCACGCCATAGGCAAGCACGCCCAAACTAGTGATAGCAAAGGCTCCGCCTCGTGGAAAGCGGGGGATGAGGCGTAACAAAAACAGCAAGCCCGCCGCGATAATCGCCACATTCATGCCACTGGCAGCCACCAAGTGGATCTGCCCCGTGTTAATAAACGCCTGCTTTAGCTTGCTAGGCAAGGGACTCGCCCTGTCGCCTAGCACAATGCCTCCCATCAAGCGACCAGCATCCGTGCCGAGCGTTTTTTCGAGCAACGCCACATAACCGTTTCGTTTGTCCAGAATCAGCGATTCAAACCGTGCCTTCTGCCTTTCCAGCCAGCTAGGGGGCTTGTCGGACGCATCAAGGGGGAGGCGTTCGAGGCAGTCGTGATCGACAAACGCTTGCGTGAGCGTGCCAGCAATCCCCATGCTTTGCAAGTAATGCGATTCATTAAAATCCCCTAGGAAACGTGGACGATGCCCGATTTGAAAATAGCCCGAAACGCAGGTGAGCTTACCCAGCGAAAGAGGTGTATTGTGACGTGTTTTGAGCAAAATACGCACAGGCGTGGGGGTGTCTAAATGGGGCGTCTCCAAGAGCATCCCTTTTTCGTGGGGCAGGATTTTACCTGGTAATCGCAGGTATTGGGCGTCCAAGTAATCAGGCACATGCACAGGCTGAAAGCGAATCAGGGCGAGGATGAATCCCAAAAACGCCACCAGCACCCCAAGCCCCAAGCGTTTCATCCACAGAGGGAATTTTTGCCAAAAGCCCACGCTTAAAAGGACGAAGAGGCACGCCCCCTTCAAGAGCCACGGGTTTAGCTCAAGGGGATTCATTTGACTTTGTACGCCCCACATAAAGCCCAAAACGCCCACCAGCATTAAGGCACTCAATCCCTTTTGAATGCGGTAGAGGGTTTCAAGCCCCAAATGTGTAATGAGCCGAATTGTTTCAACCGTGTTTTTCATATTTGAACAGTATAGCTAAGTTACGAATGAGGTTCAAGCAGACACGTAACAAAATGTAAACCCTTATAAAGAAAAACCTCAAAATAGCGGATACCTTTTTCAGAGATAATAGAGGAGAATCCCCCATGAAACTTGTATTAGTCCTTGTTTTTGTCGCATTGAGCTTTTTTGGCACTAGCCCTGTGAGTCACGCCACAAAAGGCATTGACGAAGTCACGTCTTTACGTTCAAAATTACACGCCACTGTGGAACATATGGCGTTAGACGAAAAAGAAGTAGAAGCCCCTACCGTCCAAGCCCATTGGTTATTGGTTAACGATGTACCATGGAAATGGGATGAATCTGCTTTGGTTTTTTCGGGTTCTTTTGTGAACACGAATTATAAAAAATTGGTGCCTGAAAACGGTAAAAATAGCGTGATCAATTTTGATTTCTAGAACTACAGTGTTCGATAGATATAGTATTTTAAATAAATTCCCCTACAGTGTCTATACTTTGTCGCTACGATTATTTTGTTCTGTTATGTAGGTCTATCTACACGTCTTCACAAAATAATCTAGGCTCCTAGTCTAGCCTACTGTATGGAAAACTCTTTAAAACACTATAAAATAGTCTCATAGCCTATTTTATCTATGGGATACTATAAAGTCAAAAACACCCGTATTGTATCAAAAATATGGGAAACCTGTGCGTCGTTCAATCCGTAAAACAGGGGCAACCTCACCAGTGTTTCGCTAATGTCATCCGTGACAGGCATTTCAAAGGGAGTTTTACAGTACCCAAGCCCTGCAGGCGAACTGTGCAAGGGAATGTAATGAAAAACACTCATTACGTCATGGGCTTTTAAATACGTAATAAAGGCGGTACGTTCTTCAAGCGAGTCAAACAACACATAATACATGTGAGCATTATGCGTCGCCTCTTCAGGGCAGAAGGGTCTGCGAATACGCCCTTTGGCTTCAAAGTCTGCGAAAAAGTCATGATACCTTTGCCAAAGATCGAGCCTTTTCTGCGTGATTTCTTGGTGATTTTCAAATTGAGCATACAAAAACGCCGCGATTATATCGCTGGGCAAGAAGGAAGAGCCGATGTCTACCCATGTGTATTTGTCGACTTGCCCCCTAAAAAAGCGTGAGCGATTGGTGCCTTTTTCACGAATAATTTCGGCACGTTCCACAAAGCGAGGGTCGTTAATCAACAAAGCACCGCCTTCACCAGAAATAATGTTCTTGGTTTCATGGAAGCTCAAGGTACCCAAATGCCCGATAGTTCCGAGTAGCTTGCCTTTGTAAGTGGCATCAAAGCCTTGGGCGGCGTCTTCCACCACATACAGATTGTGCTTTTTCGCAATCGCCATAATGGCATCCATTTCACACGCCACACCTGCGTAATGAACAGGCACAATCGCTTTGGTCTTTTCTGTAATGGCAGCTTCAATCTTCGTTTCGTCGATGTTCAGCGTGTCAGGTCTTATATCCACAAAAACAGGGACTGCTCCCCTTAGCACAAAGGCATTGGCGGTTGAAACGAAGGTATAAGAAGGCATAATGACTTCGTCGCCTTGTTTTAAGTCTAGCAAAATAGCCGCCATTTCAAGGGCTGCCGTGCAAGAATGCGTCAATAAGGCGGTGGTGTCGTAGGCTTTGGCAAACCATTCGTGGCAAAGCTTGGTATAGTAGCCGTCCCCCGATATTTTACCCTTTTCAATGGTATCGATGATGTTATTTATTTCGTTGGAAGAAATAAACGGCTTGTTGAAGGGTATCATCTTCGTTCCTTTCTTCGACTTGCTTTCATTCTAAGATTTTATCATAAATACCACCGTGCGTATTTATGATAAAATCCTGTTTTATAGATTCGCTGTTTGAGGAAATTCGCATGCTTGCAACCCATCAAGACGTCCAAGTCGTGACCTATACACCTGAAGCCACGGAAACCCGACGGCTCCCCATGCCTGAATTGCCCGAAGGCGGAGCCATCATTCAAGCACTGGGCTGCGGACTCTGCGGGACGGATGCTGAAAAAATCCAGCAACAGAAAGTCCCCGTCGGTAGCGTGCTTGGGCATGAAGTCGTTGGACGCATCCACCAGCTCGATGCTCACTATAACGGCGATTTTACCGTGGGAGACCGCATCGTTTTGGCTCACCATGTGCCGTGTGGGGTGTGTCATTATTGCGTCAATGGCTCACCTAGCATGTGTGCCGACTTCAAAGCCAGTAACCTCTTCCCTGGTGGGTTTGCCCCCTATTTTTCGGCATCAGCTCGCCACCTTGCACATACCGCTTTTAAAATCCCGTCTCATATTTCAGATCGTGAAGCCGCCTGCATGGAACCGTTAGCCTGCGTTTTGCGTGCGATTCGGCGGACGCCCCTGCCTACACAAAACGGTAGTGTTGCCGTGATTGGCTTAGGCTTTATCGGTTTACTGACGGCTCAAGTTTTAACGAATCAAGGGCAGAAGGTGCTTGGGGTGGATTTAAATCCTCAACGCTTGGGCTTGGCTCGAACGCTGGAATGGGTGAACGAAGCGGTGCATCCCACGGAACAAATCAACGAATGGCAAGCGTGGCTTAAAACATGTCCGACTCAAGCGGTAGATGCCGTCTTTTTAAGCGTGGTGAACCGTCACACATTGGCTTTGGCGTTCCAGCTCCTTCGCAATGGAGGGACTTTGACACTTATGGCGGGAAACGCTCAAGGCGAGATTATGGATCCCAAGGACTTGTATTATCGGGAAATCAACATCGTCACCAGCTATTCACCTGCTTTGGACGACTTAAAGCAAGCAAGTGAATCCTTGTTTAGTCGGCAGATTGTGGTGAATCCGTTAATGACCCACCCCATGCCGATTGAAAACTTTAATGAAGGACTAAGCTTGTACAGCCAATCGGACGCAATCAAGGTATTTTTTCAGTTTCCCACCCATTCATTCCATTTAAACGATTGAATATAGGTAGTGTCGACATTTAGTTAAGAAAGGAGGAATTTCAAGGAAAAACAAACGGCTTTTGAGGCGTGTACACAGACGTACATAACGAAAAAACGGCTTGTTTTGACACAGAATTACCCTTTATGGGCTGAATGTCGACACTACCTAGTATTTTTAAAGAGTTTTCCGTACTTAGGCTAGACGAGGAGCCTAGATTATTTTGTGAAGAAATGTAGATAGACCTACATGACTGAACAAAATAATCGTAGCGACAAAGTATAGACACTGTAGGGGAAATTATTTAAAATACTATAGCGTATAGAAAGCTCCTCCAAACTAAGGAGACTTCTTTAGAAGAGGAAGCGTCTTGCCGAAACCTGTCTTATGAAATAAAAAACTCTCGTATCCCCTCAGATACAGTTTAAAGAGTTCTAGGCTCACCGCAAGTGATGGATGACTTGCGTTTACTCTCTCAACCTCACATAAGTGGAAGGATTCACTTTGTAGGCAATATCTTCATATTACCTGCTACTTTGCCTGCCTGTAGGCGTGCAAAACCAAAAGGGAATCCTTACATGAATTTTCCTCAGCATTCTTTTCATGCTCAACGTCAAGCTCTTCAAACGTCTTCTATGAAGCGTGTGCCAAGTTCGCCTGCTTCTCAAGATTTTTCACCTGTGTTCACCATTCTTTCTGAAGCACAATCGCATCAGGTTTGGGCAAGACTTCTTAAGCAGGCATCTGCTCCCGATTTAGAGGCTTTGCTTGGCTTTTACAAGAATCACGGGCAACGTTTGCTCGAAAATAGCCTGCATCAAGCTCGATACACTTGGGCAAAATGGCTTACAGGTACAATGGTCTTAATGGAAGGGCTTGGCACCTTGCAACGCCTTGTGGAAGAAGATCCACACTGTGGTGAAGCGTGGCATTTTCTCGCCTTTTTTCAATGGGAATGCGGTTTAAAGGCACCTGCTCAAGCGTCTGCTCAAAACGCTCTAAAAATAGCACCTGTTTTGAACATTCATACACGCCACCTGATTACGTCATGGGCGTTACAAGAACAGATGTTAAGCCTGAACGTCCTACAACACGGATTCCTGCTCATGTTGGCGGAAAGCATCCAGCCCGTGGTGAACCTCTTAGGATACAACCGCTTAGGAAGTTCTCAACGCATTAAAAGTCGTTCAAGTAAAACGCCTTTGCACGTTCCTAAAAAAGGAGCGATCCCTGATGAGTGGGCAAAAGAATTCGACGAAATGCTAGCGAAAGACTTTGAAGAGAATGAGCATACGCCGTTTTCACACGCCTTTGCACATGAATTTGAAAATCACCAGTTCCCGAAGTACCCCAATTCAAGCGACGTTGACGAAGTCTCCGCCTTGCTGGATGCCAACCAAGTCGACGAAGCCATCCGTGTGATGGAAGCTCGCATTGCGTCACATCCCAATGAAGGCGACTTGCACTTTGAGTTGGCAAAAATCTTGCAGAATCACGGGTCTTTCACAAAAGCCTTGTATCATTTGAGAGTCGCCTTAAACACGATGCCTCATCACGCCAAAAGTTACTATCACATGGGTGAAGTCCTCAAATCGTTGGACGACATTGACGGCTGTATTGAAGCCTACAAAACAGCGATTACCTTTGGGATTGATCCCTTGTGGACTGCTCAAGTGTCTCGTCAACTGGCTCGCATTTACGAAGAGCATAAGGGCGATACCGATCATGCGTTTGCGTGCATGCAGTTGGCTCAAGAGCTTGAACCTGCGAACATCAACGATTTGTTCAGCTTGGCGGAAGCCCATTGCAAGGCGGAACGCTATGATGAAGCGGTGGATGTTTACCAAAAAATCTTACGCTTTCAACCTGAAAATGCGGAAGTTTACGGATTCTTGGGCTACCTTTATTGGCAAGCAGGGCGTCATCAAGAAGCGGAAAAGGCGTATAAACAAGCGATTGCCTTAAACAAGCAAAATCCGATTGCACTAAATAATTTGGGTGTTTTGTACCTAGATGTTTGGCAGGATTTCAACGAAGCTCGTAAGTATTTTGAAGAAGCCCAGCGTTTAGATTCGTCCTATGCAATGGCTCGCTTTAACTTAGGTCGTACGTTAGTAAAATTGAAGCAAGGGCATTTGGCGAAACCATTGTTTCAAGAAGCCTTGCACTTGAATGACAAAACGCAGGAGTTGGCTCCTGAAGATATTAAAGCCCTCATGCGTGAATTGTAGTCCTGTCCCCTCTCCTAATTTTAGGAGAGGGAAGAGAACGTCGCTAGACGTTCGAGGGTGAGGTTAAACCCTAGACGCTGTATGTGAGTTTAACCGCCCCCTAACCTGTCGAAGCTAACGCTTCTCTTGGGAAAGAAAACCGTTGGTTTCCTCTCCCAACCTCTCCATCCTAAAGGTGAAGATTCACTTCGTGAATGAAAAGGTTTTTGCCCTCCTAAAATTAGGAGGGGGGACAAGCAAAATAGATTTTTAAATTAAAAAGCATCCAAACTTAAACCCACTCCTTTCTTACGAAAAGAGTGGGTTTCTTTAAGCAACTGAAATGGACTAGCCACTGACATCCAAGTATTTTCCGACTTGACCCGCTTTTTTATCAACGAGTTTTTGAGAAGATTCTTGCATGGCTTCATACATTTTCAAGTTCATCTGTTGCCTAGATTGATTTAACATTAAGGCACGTTCCGTTTGAAAAAGGTTATTCATATAACCGCCTTGCCCGTAGCCTCCGTCAATCGCATTAGGATTAGACATTGCCAAATTGCTTGCCTGATTGGTAAGCCCTATCATGGCTTGAGCCCCATTCATTAAGCTGTACTGGGCATTCATTGTTTGCATCATCGACAATTGATTCATAAAAGACGCTGTTGCTAAACCCATGACATGTTCCTCCTTGAACTAACGATGATAAGCTCATCGAGTAAGACTATTGTAGTAGATAAGGGCGCTTTTGTCAAGTATGGTGTTTTATAGCCAAGTTTAGAGTTTTATGTATAGCTGAATTTAGAGTTTTCTGTACAGTAGGCTAGACTAGGAGCCTAGATTATTTTGTGAGGGCGTGTAGACAGACCTACATAACAGAACAAAATAATCGTAGCGACAACGAAAAGACAAGTACAGAAAATTATAGACTTGGCTATATGAAGCGTAAAATACTATATTGGACGCACCTGAGTCGTGCTGGCATCTTGGGTTTGAAGTTGTAATAAAGTGCCTCTAGGAAGTTCGATGCCTTTACCAGGTCTCCACAAAGCATAGCCAATGCCTGCCGCTGCCCCAATGCCTGTACCAAGTGCAGCCCCTGACCCTGCGGCTCCAAAAATAGCCCCTGTCGCCGTGCCTGTCAAAGCCCCGACCCCTGCCCCAGCGGCTGCGATGCCTACGCCTCTGGCGGCATCCACCACATAGTTATTAGGGCGAATCACTGAACCACCATGTTTGGTAACCACAATGGCATCCATTGCAATACGTTCACCGCCTGGTTTTACAATGGTGTAAAACCGCAAATCAACTTCACCATGAACACCAGCACGCTTGGCGGAAGAGACATCCACAATGGAACCCAGTACTTCAGATCCAGCAGGGGCAATAATGGAAGATCCTGACATTAAAGGTGATTCAAGCGTTGCGGAAATGGTGTCGCCTTGTTTGGCGTCTTTTGAACTGACACGATCATTCAAGCGAATGGTCAAATACTGCTTGCCAGCAACAGTAGAAACACCCGTACGGTAGGTCGCAGGCGAGCTAGCTGGAAGACTATAAACAGAAGGTTCTACCCGACTGCTAGAATTTGTGCTGGGTTGCCATGGCTGTACCGAACTGGAACCGCTGCTGTTATTAGCACTGTTTAACGGACGCAACTGCACTAAGCCGTCGGCTTGAGCAAAAAGGGGCAGAACGGTTAGGTTCGCCAAGGAAACGGTTAAGGCAAAAGCCACCCACTGAGCTAAACGCATAATCAATACTCCTCCATTATAAATATAGACAAAACCAAGATTAACCTATTATACCTGTTATTTAAAAAACAGAAAAGCTTTTTTTATACCATTTAAACGATTGAAAAGCGACTAGGTGGATTCTAGGAGCCTAGACTCGCAGATGGGCGAGGTGTACAAAGACGTACATAAGCACATCGAGAACCCGAGCGACAACGAAGACGCCAGACGCTATTTAATCGTTTAATTGGTATTAGACTCCGTTTGTGGGTTTAACCGCACCCTAACCTGTCGAAGCTAAAGCTTCTCTTGGGAAAGAAAACCGTTGGTTTCCTCTCCCAACCTCTCCTTCCTAAAGGAGTAGATTCACTTCGTGAATGAGAAAGATTGTTTACCCTCCTAAAATTAGGAGGGGGGACAAGACGTTTCGTCTTTTCTGTAAACAATTATTACAAAAACTTAATTTCAGGGTTTAAGTATCCTTTATTTAGATAACACAGACTAGGCTCATGTTATACGGTTTTAAACCTATATTTTGTGCCATGTTTTACGCACCTTCACAACATAAACACTTTTTTGACCGTGTATTTCCTTCTCGTCTAAGGCAATACACCAGAGTCCAACGAAAAGGACGACACCTTTTGACATCGGCACATAAGCCCGTCCAGCTTATGGTGACATAGACTTTATTACACAGGACATTTAATTTAATTGATTAGAGAAAAGAAACGAGGATACACAATGAGTTACAATATGAGCCAACCTCCTATGAATTACGGTGGCTATCAAGCACAACAACCTTGGGGCAACCTAAGTCAAATCGGTGCTAACAACTACGGTTTGGTACAAACAGGCAAAAATGCTTGGTTGAACCAAAACAGTACAGGCGGATGGCAGTCTAGAATTGACAGCTTCGGCAAAAACACAGGTGGCCTTCAAACAGGTGGTCATAACTTGATTGCTAACAGCTACAACGGTGGAAATTCTTATTTCGACCAAAGTTATGCCAACCAACAGTTTGCCAACATTTATGGTGGAAACTTCAACGTCAGCCAAAAATACGGCGACTTCGGTCAAGGCAACTTCTACGGTGGACAAGGCAACTTCAATACCGACTACATCAACAATTCTAACGCTTGGTTTGCAGGTAGCAAAGTTAATTCCAACCAAAACCGTGGCTTCTATGCGAGTGCATTTTTAGACAACAGCCAAGGCAACGTCAACCAAATTGGTAACCAGTATGCTAACATTCAGAACACGAATGGTACGGTTAACTCCAATCAGGTAAGTGGTTATGCGAACTACGCTAGCAACGGACCTAACGCCAACGGTAACTACAACCAACAAGCCAACTTCAACAACTTCGGTAACTTCGGCGGAAACGTCAACAATACCCAAAATGGTTTTGCGTCTACCGCTTACAACGTTCGTGGTACTGGTACCTATAAC
>JAJTHC010000125.1 GCA_021299615.1 Vampirovibrionales bacterium | reverse complement strand
GATAATTTTCTGTACAGTGTCTATACGTTGTCGCTACGATTATTTTGTTCTGTTATGTAGGTCTGTCTACACGCCCTCACAAAATAATCTAGGCTCCTAGTCTAGCCTACTGTACAGAAAACTCTAAATTCAGCTATATACTTATACCAATTAAACGATTAAATAGCGTCTGGCGTCTTCGTTGTCGCTACGATTCTCGATGTGCTTATGTACGTTTGTGTACACCTCGCCCATCTGCGAGTCTAGGCTCCTAGAATAGCCTAATAGTTCGTTTTATCTATAAAACACTATACATAAGCACATCGAGAATCGTAGCGACAACGAAGAGACACTGTACAGAAAATTATAAAGATGGCTATATGAAGCATATTATATATTTTAACATTTCTAGCATCATTTGAAATGGTTTCGTGTTTATGCCATTATGTTAAGGGCTTGCTACAAAAAACATATAGGCTTTTATGATGACTTCACCACAAACCCATTTGATTTCACCCATGCTTCAAGCATATTACACCGCTTCTGTTAAGGGACTCCCTCAAAATGCAGGTAGCCTATGTCGCTTGGAACGCTCCCCAGACAACGGCATCCTGCCGTTAGAAGAAATAGGCTTAATGCTGGATCCTCCCAAAACGCAAAACATGCCTCCAGCCACGCCGACTTCCACGCCAGCGGTCGCTAGTAAAAATGAACTCAAAGCGTTGGGCATTCAACAATTGCCGTCTACCCAATTGCCCAACGGCAATAAAGTCGAACATTATGTGCTTAAAAATGGACACCAAATTTACTTTGAACGTCGTCACGACAATTTGGTGAGCCTGCGTACTTTTATTCGGACAGGTTCCACCAATGAAAATGCGGTTTACAAAAGTCCACAATACCAAGAAACCGGCTTTCAATCAGGGATTGCTCACTTGGACGAGCATTGCCACTTTTTGACCACGCAGAACTTCCCAGAAAAAAATGAATGGGTTGAAAATATTGAAGCCTACGGGGTTTCGCTTAACGCCAGCACCAGTGACGAAGAAGTTCAGCATGAACTGCATTTTAATCGTGAAGATCTACCCAGTATGTTGCAATTACACGCAGAACAAGTTTTGCATCCTGTGTATGAAGACCAAAACATCGAACAAGAACGTAAGAATGTCTTGAATGAAGCCAGTGAACGCCTTGAAAGTTCAAGCCTGCGAGCGATGGACAAAGCCTTTGAACTGATGTTGGATCGCCCTGTGTCTTACCAAACCTTAGGCAGTCGTAGCGATGTGCTAGACACCAAAGCGTCTGATTTAAAGCGGTTCTTTGATACCTTCTACACGCCCACCAACATGATTACCGTGCTTTCAGGCAACGTCAACCCTGCCGATGTCTTACCACTCATGAACAAAGAGTTTGGGCATCAAGTGGCACAACCCGCCCCCATTAACGATGCAGGCTTGAAATGGGCGATGAAGCCTGATGAAATTCGTGAACAAACCTATGTGGATCCGAAATTAAGCGGACTTTCTCTCGTTTTGTTAGGTTTTGAAGGCCCTGCCAAAAGCGACAAAAAAGGGCGTGCCACCCAAGAGATCTTGGAAGCTTACTTAACAGGTGGAGAACTCGCCCCCCTAAACCGTCACTTGGTGGATGAACAACACCTTGCCATGGATGTTTCCATGATGTCTAGCGTGCAGAAGAAGACGGGCATGTCTTTGTTTATGATGCACAGCTTTGAAGGGCATGAACAAAAAGCCGCCAACGCCTTAATGAAAGAATTGACGCAATTAGGTAATACGCCGATTGATGCCCAGAAGTTAAAAGACGCCAAGGAAACCCTCATTCACCAGCATAAAATGTCCTTACAACATGGGGAAGATTCGAGCTTCGCCATTGGTACCGAAGCCTTGACGAATTCGGTGGATTACTTGGCTCGTTATGAGCAGTACATCAACAGCATTACCCCTGAAGATGTTCAAGCTTACGGTCAAAAGTATCTGAATGGTAACAGTTACGCATTGGTTTATGCCTTACCTGGTGAAAAAGAAAAATTCAGCGAAAAAACGTCGAATTTTGAAGGCGTACTGCCAAGCTTCACCCCTGAAGCAGGACCTGCAATTCCTTCAACTCAAGAACCTAGTACTCAAGAACCTAGTACTCAGGAACCCAAACCTGAAGAAACGCAGGATCTTGTGGAAGCCAAACTGACTTCGAACACCACGCCACGCTTGAATTTAAATGCTTAATAGATGTTCTTCAAGCACTAGAAAAGAAAGTTTTTAATCATGCCCATCCATATGAATCCACCTACGAATATGCCTCTCGTCTCTACTTCTAAAAAAGGGGCGGTCTCTGCTCATACGACTCAAACCAAGCCCGAAGTTCCTGTGGTAAATAAGGCTCTGCCTGCTTTGCCTGCGGTGAACATTCGTCCCAATAGTGAAGAAGAAAAAGCGTTGTTGCAGCAACTCGCTAAAGAACCGTATGGAGCAAAACCTGTTTTAATGTTGAATGAATTGAACATGGAAGCCAACCCTGATGTAGGTCCTGTCACCCCAACGAAGCTCAAAAATGGGACGCAGGCCTACCTGCAACAAGCCCTCAATCGTCCTACCGCTTCGGTTGAGTTTGTGTTACCCATGTTTCCTGATGACACGGAAATGCACTTGTCCAACAACGTTTTGCTCAACGGCACGTTGGCGAAAAAGAAATTGCTTGCGGATTTGCAAGCCAAGGGTATTTCGGTGGAAACCTTAGTCACACAAGACCATTTCACCCTACTGATTAACGGTCCAAGTGGGCAAGAAAAAAAATTACTCGCCTTGGGCTTAGATTTTCTAAAAAACCCTGAAATTGATGAAAAAGAATACGAGTCGTCTCGCACATTGGTCATGCAAAACTTATTGAACCTTTCCAATAAGCCTGATTTTCAAAAAGCCGAAACCGTGCAGCGAGCCAGAGTGGGAGACGACCACCCTTATGGAAAATCCACCTTAAAAACCATTATGGAAGTCAAGGATCTCGATCCGCAAAAAACCATTCAAGAGTTTAAAGCCAGCTACGCCCACCCTGAACTTACCAAAGTGGCGATGGTTTCGGGCTTAGCCCCGTCTCAACAAGCGGCTTTGCTTAATTCGCTTGTGGAAGAAAAGGGCTGGAAAACGGATGATGTGATCGTACCGCCCAAATCCTTGGTAAAGATTCCCCCTGTTACCCCGAAAACCTTGACGGCTCCGATTCTAATTTCAGACAACCGCTTGGATCGTGTGCATATGTCCACCTTGTGGCAGGCACCTGAAGTGGGAACGGAAGACTACCCTAAGTTTATTATTTTGAAAAATCTGATGGGGGGCATGACAGGTTCCTTATTTAAAACTATGCGAACGGAACGAGGCTTGGTCTATAGCACCTCTTCAGGCGTGGATGCCAACAAACATTACGGCGAATTTGAAGTTTCGGCGGAAATCGACAAAGACAAGTTACCCACAGCGATTGAAGCCCAGCAAGACGCCATTAACACCTACGTCAAAACCCCACCAACAGACGCTGAACTAGCCAAAGTGAAGCGTAAAATCATTCATACCCTGCGGGATTTAGACTCTACCAGTGACGGCATTTTATCAGGCACGTCGAATCGTTTGAGAGACGGTTTGCCTCCGATTAGTCGTGAAGCATTGCAAGCAGGTTACATGAAGGTCAGTTCGGCGGATGTACAGAAGACGGCTCAAGCCTACTTAGGCGATTCAGCTTGGCGAATTCAAGCGTTGACAGGTGATGAAAAAGTACTGGCGGAACAATTCCCTAGTGCGGAAATTTTACAACGTGAACATTATTTGACGGACAATGTGGATACCCCTCAAAAGGGTCACATTTATGTGAAAAAAGGTGAAGAGCCGATGTATCCTGCGGAATATGTGTTGGAAAAGCAGGTGAATCCGAAGGAAGAAGCCTCTAGCTTGCCCACAAATAACATCGTAAAGCATAAGCGTTCGCCCAAGTCGTTGAATGTGAGTGCTTAGATTTAATAGCGTATATAGAAGGCGTGGTCGAAGCGTTTAGCCCAACAAGGATTTCACGGCATCGACAACACCGTCGATGCTCACGAGTTCGGCGTCCTTCACACGACGATGCTTGACTTCCACCTTGCCTTCTCCTGCGAACTTACCCACCGTCACCCGAACGGGAAAGCCCATGAGATCCGCATCCTTGAACTTCACGCCAGCTCGCTCATCCCGATCGTCTAGCACGACGTTGTCAGGGTAAACACTCGCCAAAGCCTTGTACAAGTCTTCTCCCACTTGGGTTTGGGTGGCGTCGCTGGTGTTGGCAATCACGACGGTTATTTTATAGGGGGCAATGGCGTCGGGCCAAATAATGCCCCAATCATCGTGATGCTGTTCCACCGCAGACGCCGCCACCCGAGTCACGCCGATGCCGTAGCATCCCATGGTGGCGTGTTGTTCCGTGCCGTCTTCGGCTGAAAATGTGTAACCCATGGGTTCCGTATATTTCGTGCCGAGCTGGAAAATGTTCCCCACTTCAATACCACGGCTTACCGTAACGGGCGTGCCACAATCAGGGCAGGCATCGCCTGCTTGAACGGCGAACAAGGCTTGAGCATGAGCTTCCACCAAAGGAGCCACACTTGCCGACCAGTTAAAACCCACCGTATGCTCGTCATATTTATTGTGAGCAATCACAAAAGACTTCATCCCCAAAACGGATGCATCCACCAAAAACGGGATGACTTCACCGTTTGCAAGCACGACTTGAAGGGCTTCATTCAACCGCTTTTCAGCAGGTGACGCTTGACGAATGGCGTCCTGTAACTGAGCCACACCCAAGAAGCCTTTAATCGTATTAAAGCGTTCTTTCAATTCCTCAGGGGTTGCCAAGCGAATTTCATGCACGGGATTTTCTTCCGTATGCAAGGCGTTTTTGAGCTTGGTTGCTTCCACGTTGCGATCGCCACGAATGACCACAATCAATGGGATTTCATCGTTGACCATGTACAGCAAATGCTTGCTAATCAACGTCGCAGGAATATCCAAGCATTTTTCCAACAATTCAATGGTCGTGGTTTTTTTGGTGGGGACAATTTTTTCTTCCGTGTAGCCGAGTGTGCTTCCGTCTAGCGTTGTGGTGGTGAGCAAGCCCCCATCCGCTTTTTCGACGTTGGCAGCGTATCCACAACCGTCGCAGTGAATCACGTCATTTTCGCCTGATTTCTGCCCATTGGGATCATCCTTGGTGAGCATCATAAACTCGTGGCTCACATCCCCCCCGATCGCCCCAGCATCGGATCGTACCATTTTGGTTTCCAAACCGCATCGCTCAAAAATGCGTTTGTAGACGTCTGCCATCACGTCATATTCTTTTTGCAAGCATTCGGCGTTGGCATGAAAGCTGTAGGCATCTTTCATAATGAACTCACGCCCACGCAACAACCCAAAACGAGGACGCACTTCGTCTCGAAACTTGGTGCCAATTTGATACAAGTTCACAGGCAATTGCCGATATGACTTCAATTCCGCCCCACCCAAGGCGGTGATGACTTCTTCCCCTGTCGGTGCAAAGCAGCCTTCACGGTCGTGTCTGTCCTTAAAGCGGAGCAGTTCCTTGCCATAAGTTGCCCAGCGTCCCGATGCTTCCCACAGCGTGGCTGGTTGCACCACAGGCAAAAGAAGTTCTTGGGCGTGAGCCGCATTCATTTCTTCACGAATAATTTGTTCGATGTTCATCAAGACTCGCCACATCAAGGGCAAGAAATTATAGACGCCACTAGACACTCGGCGGATGTACCCCGCCCGCAACAAAAGCTGATGACTGACGACTTCGGCTTCGGCGGGGACGTCTCTTAAGGTGCTGGCAAACAGTCGGGTCATACGCATGGTGGGGGTCTCTCACTTCTTTTATGCAATACTACCTTTCTATTATATCGCATAAATCGATTCTGGCGACACGTCCTCTGCCTGTAGGAAATAAACTATACTTTATCAATTGTGCTTTGAAAATGTTTAAACTAGGATAAGAACACAGTCGCATAAATCGGGAAGTAGCGCAGCTTGGTAGCGCATCTGTTTTGGGAACAGAGGGTCGCAGGTTCGAATCCTGTCTTCCCGATTTTTGCTTTTTGAACCAGCGTAGATTTTGTTTTGGGAAGAAGTGTAGATAGACCTACATGACTGAACAAAATAATCGTAGTGACAAAGTATAGACACTGTAGGGGAAACTCTTTAAAACACTATAAACTGTGAATTCTCCACATCAAGACGAAGTCTAGGCTCTTTTCTAGCCCTTTTGCTAAAAAATGCGTATAATAAAAATATGTGAAAAAAGTGGAAGGAACCTAAACGTGAGCTTTGCATTAAATGCCCTCAACCTAGACGATTTAATGCCTGAAGCGTTGGAGCTTCTTTACTTTAGCCGTCATCGCTCAAGCGTCCAGCTTGAAATCCCCCTCGCTCAAGCCGATGCCCTCACACTCGATGTCCTTGTCCTTGCCGTAGATGCCCAAAACCGCCGTCAACTCTTCAAAATTACGGACATTGAAGCCTCCACAAATACAGAAGCTCGCCTACAGTTGAAGCCTGTTTACGGTGTGCCTGTTTTACAAGCCAGCTCTTTTTTTAGAGTTTCCGCTGAAACACTTGCTCCCTTCTTGCTTAATTCAGCAAATGCCCCTATTTTAGATGCACAATTCCCTGCACTACGAATTTTAATGCGTGACGTTTACGGACAATTTCACCTAGAAGCGGATCAAGAAGAACGAGGGTTGGAGCTTTTATTGTCCTTGCTTTTGAACGTGCGACAAGAAGGTATGCACCCTTTGCTTTTTGATGCTTACGGCATCCTAAAACGTAGTGAATTACCGGGGATTCACTTGGTGGAATTGGGGCGTACCCATGCCTTGCCTGTTGAATCGTGGGGTGTGGAACGCCTGATTGAAGAATGGACAAAAACCTTACCTCTCACACAAGCCGAAGAAGCGTGGAGACAGTGGAACGCCATTGCAGGGCAACGCATTTTTAGAGTCCGAAGCTTACGAGAACTCGAAGAAGTTTTCTTAAGCACGCAAAGCGGTTTGCTCTTTCGCCTCTTGAATCAATTTAAAAGCAGTAATGTTTTTTGCGAAGGGGGGCATCAACAAAGCGTCCACTTCATGCAAGAACTTAAGCAGGCTGAAAGCGAAGGCAAGCTCTTGGTTTTTGATCTTTCTAGTGTGAGTTTAGACTTTCATCCTTGGGTTTGGAAAATGCTTAATCAAGCCTTGCGACATAGTTTGGTTCCCCTTAGTCATATATGGGTGGGGCATATTAGTCGAAAAAATAAGTTGCCTGCCCCTGTGGCACATGAAGTGAATCAGTTGCTGGAACAAGGCGTGAATGTCTTGGCGTTGCATCCTATGGCGTTTCATTCCACATTGGTAGAAGCAGAAAACGCCCATGCTCAACATTGCTTAAAAGTAAAAAACAGTGATTCGACCGCCTTATTCGTCAGCGAACTGAGTTTGGGTATCCCGCTTTTATTTGGAGATTTTCCTGCTTTGCCACTTGCAAGCCCAGTCGCCCATGTTCCCCATGTTTTAGCACCAGCCTTGCCTTGTCTTCCCTTGCATGAAGCCGTTCCGTCTTCTGCGACGTGGACGGATATGGATGCTGTAGATCCTCAATCCAGTTCCCCCTTTCAAGCCATTGAGCCTCCTTCTCTTGAAACCCCTTTCTATGAAGAAGCGACTGATTTTTTGGATGCGGCGACTGATGAGCTGTTCATGTCGTTTTCGCCTGATGCGGAAGTCTCGTCTTCTGAAGCATCCTCGCCTGAAACTCGTTTTGAAGATGATTCGCCTGAAGAGGCGAATCACACCACATTGACTCAAGACGCTGTGCATCGATACAGTTCGATTCTAGGGGAAATGCCTGAAGAATGGCGAAACTTAATTGAAACCCAGTTGTTGAATCCTCATCAACAGGATCAGAAAACGTCTACAACTACTTCAGTTGACACGTCCGAAGAAGTGGACAGCACCCACCATATTCACCCCTGCTTGCCTGATTCCATGCTAGAAGACGTGACCCCTTACTTGGACGAATCTGCCGATTCGGGCTTTGATGAACCTGAAAAATCCACCTTACATGTGGAATACATTATAGACGGTAAAGAAGAGCTAAAACGTAAACCACAAAGCACAGCAGACGCCTTGGAACAAGCTTTGCATCAAACGGAACCCACGTTTGGACAAGAATTTGATCCCTATTATGTCCCTGCTCCTGATGAAAGTTTTCACGAAGACGTGCCTGAACCTATTGCCAGTAGTTTGGTTGGTCCAATTTTAGAAAAGCCGATTTTGGAAAGTTTAGCCGATTTTTCTTTTGAAGCCCCTGATGAACCTGGTTTTGAACCGACTCCAAGCCCTTTGCTGCCAGCATCCAGCCCAGAACTGCCTGATTTTAGCTTGGATTTGAATGATGCGATGAATACCCCAAGTCATTCATTGGTGTTGGAAGAGGCTTTAACGTTTGAAAGCGAAGGCTTTTATGATGATTTACTGAATGAGCCGATTATTGAAGCCCATGCTCCACAAAATCCAGGAGATGCCTTGAACGACGCCTTTTTGCCCAATACACCTGCTCAGTTCAACCCTCAAGCCCAACTAGAAGAAATGACCACCGTTTTTGATGCCGTTCAAGCAGGGGATGTCAGCTTGCCAGTGCATCAAGCCGTTGAAGTGGAATCCCTAAGCTTAGAAGATTTGGACAATTTTAACTTTGATTTAAACGTGATTGACAAAGCCGTGCATGCCGAGTTTACGGATATGACGAGTGAACATCCTGTTTCACATGAAGATTTTATAGGGCATGAAGAACAGTTGGCTCAAGCACCTGCCCCTGTTGAAGCTCCCGTGATTGATCCCGAAGATCCCTTAGCGGGCTTTTCGTTTGAAATGCCGCAGCCAGCTTTTGCTGTTCAAGAAGAAGTCGCCGATGTACCTGCGGAAGAAGAGAGTTCTCATGGTATGCCTGAATTCTTGGTGCCTCCTTTTGATGAAGCGTCTTTCGCCGAAGATGATTTAATTCAGTCCTTTCAGCAAGATTTAGCTGAAATGGACAGTGGCTATGTGCCGTTAAAAGGCAGCCAATACAATCAGACGGCTCCCATGCAGACGCTTACGGAAGCCTCTCCGATGTCTGCCATCACACCGCCTCACTCCTTAGATGGCGTGGCTATCGCACACACGCCTTTATATGAATATCAGGACGACATTCCTATGGAACCGATGAACCTTCCTTCAGATTTTCCTGTACATTATACAGTGGGTATGCAAGTGCAACATGAAATCTACGGTTCAGGCGTTGTACATTCTGTGGTGGATATTGAAAGCCGAACGGTGCTTTCGATTGTGTTTGAAAAAGCGGGTAAGCGATTGATTGATCCGACGCTTACCAGCGTACTACCTGCTTAATTCTTGGCATTTTTATTTATAGCCATTATTATAGTGTTTTAAAGAGTTTTCCGTACTTAGGCTAGACTAGGAGCCTATATTATTTATAGCGAAGTTTATAATTTCCTGTACAGTGTCTCTTCGTTGTCGCTACGATTCTCGATGTACTTATGTACGTCTTTGTACACTTCACACATCTGCGAGTCTAGGCTCCTAGAATAGCCTACTGTACAGAAAATTCTAAACTTGGCTATAAAATACGATAGAAGACTCTACTTCTGTAAACTAATGCCTTTACTGTCTTCCACCACTAAAGCATGCCAATCGCCTAAACGCAGGTCAAAAATATGCTCGTCATAACTCGACGCATTCCACGTCAATTGCAGTGAGCCTTCTTTTAATTGTGGGGCTTGTGATGCTTCCGCCGTTTCGAACAGTTCCACGCCTTCAGGCAAGCTTGAAAAAGATTGCAATAGCGTGTATTTATGTTGTTTTAAAGCGATAATGGCAAATACTTCATTCACATGAACAAGGTACAAACGACTTTCTCCATAAGGGAAGGCTTGCGTCACCAAAACATCTAAGTCTTCTAAGGCTAGGCTGGCATATTCTCCTAAAAGGGCTTCATTGTTTTCATTTTCAGGGAAATAAGCGGCAAACTCGTCTTCTGCTTCTTCTGCAACAGGATGCAACAAATGGGGACTTGGATCAATATCAATGGCGTTTGGCACATCAAGTTCAACCGAAGCCACGGGCAACGAATCAGGTAAGGGAGCCAGTGTTTCAAAATCAGGCAAAGGCTCAAGATCAATAGAAAGCTCTTCAGGTGCCGTCCCGTCTTCCAAGCTGTCTAAGCTAAAAAACAAGCTGGGGTCTAATAAGGCACTGGCATCTTCAAGCACGGCATCGCCTTCAAGCGTAAAATGGGAAGGAGGTGATGTTTCTGTGGCGTCTAACGCATCATCACTTTCTTCAAGTTGACGAAAGGTTTCAAAAGAGAGGTTGGGTGCTGTGCCTTCTATTGGGCTAAGTTCGGAAGGCAACGTTTCAAAGGGATCGTCTTCTTCTTGAGAAAAGGCGTCCAAGGGGGGACTTTCTGTGAAAGTTTCCGTTAAAAAGTCTTGAGAGAGATCTTCTGTTAAAGGCGTTTCTACGCCTGAACTAGCAAGTTCAAGATTGGCATCTATCAAGGTTTCTAAACTTTCTTCTAAGGCTAAAAAGTTGGATTCTACAGCAGGTGAAGCAAAGGGTTCAGCCGTAAATTGCAAGTCATCATCATCTTCAGCCAACACTGTTTCTGATGAAGGAAATTCAGAAATCTCAAGGCTTTCAAGCGATGCGGTGGGGGATTCGATGCGTTCTTCTTGGCTAAAGCCTTCTTCAACGGGGGCTACTTCTGTTGGAAGTCCTGTCTCAAAAATAGCGTCTATTGCAGGGGTGGAAAGCGTTTCGCTGGGTGCCGTGCCTGCTTCCACTTCGGGATGCTCATCTAAAAACATTGAAAAATTAAAGGTGTTTTCATCTACAGGGGTGAAGGGAGTATCTTCGGGGGGAGCCTTCGTTTCAGGGAGTTCGGGTATGTCAAAAATGCCGTCTTCAAACGCTGCTTCGAAAGACGAATCAAGTGACGTTTGCAAAGAGGAATCGAGTGATTCATCCAATGTGCTTAAGGACGGCGGTTCTTCAATCGAAAGAAAAGAAAAAGGACTTTCTGGGATTTCTGTTGTTTCTAGGGTGGAAACGTCGTGAGACGTTTCGGCTTCAAAAACGACTTCAACGTCCGTTTGCTCAAAAGCATCAAGAGCATCCAGAGCAATAGAGTCTTCTACAGAAGCTTCGACGGTTTCTATGGTTTCAGCAATAGAACTAACACCAAAAACCGCTTCAACGGCTTCACTACTTTTTTGAGCCACCGCAAAACTTTCTTGTAGATCCAAATCCGCTTCCTGTAAATCTTCAAAAACATCCAAGTCTTGCGTACTTACAGGGCTTGTGGATGGCTTTTCAGTCAAGCTATAGCTGGGTAAGGTTTCACCAATGGCAAGCGGATTATAATAGTGGTCTTCATCTTCAAACGCCAAGGTACGGGCTTGAAACGAAAGTTCTTCGGCTGGGGTAAGCTTTTCAGGGGCAGGCTTTGCCACATGAGGACTGGGCAACGCTTCTTCTTCAAGCACGCTTTGAATGGACATATCATCAATTTCTTGCGTTAACACGGTTTCATAGACGTTTTCTACAGTCAAATCCGTATCTTCAACCGTCGTATCTGCTTCATAAGAAGCAACACTGGTTAAAGGCTTTGTTGAATCCAAGTCAGGTTGATTTAACAGTTCTGATGGAGATTCATTAAAACGATTAGGTGCTTCGGGTTCTTGGTAGATTGAAGGTTCTTCGGCTTGCACAGAAAAAGCGGATGAAAAAGAAGGCGTTTCAGCAGGTTCTTCTTCCAAAAAAAGGCTCGTGGTCAGTTCAGGTTCTGATTCAAAATCTTCTTCCAAGCTAAAAATAGGAGATTCCGTCACAGTTGGCTTATGAAGGGGAGGCAACGCATCAGGGTTGATGTTGAATGCTTCAGGTTCAACTTTCAAATGAGCCGTGGGGTTGTATTCAGGGCGGTAATTATCAATATCATCATCAAACTGAGGGGAATCTTGCGTAAAAATATGTTTTTCACGATGCTTCACCTTCGGGTATTTAAAGGCGGGTGCCAGTGTATTGACTTTTTTCTTAGAGGTAGTGGCATCGTCTTTTTTATTAAAAAACATAAAAATAGTGGCTCCCATTAACGAGTTCGAACGTTGCCATTATTATAGAAGATTATGAACGTGCTTGTCTATTTTTCTGATAGAAATCCACCAAGCATGGGACGCTTATTTTTTAATGAGTTGAGCCTGCTTACTTCCCTGCCAATCGGGGTTGGCTTTCTTGAATTCTTCCGTGGCTCGTGCGATTTCTTCTTTTAAGGCATCCAACGCTTCCGCTTCAGGGACTCGGCGAATGCGGTCTTCCCCACGGAAAATGTAATACTGCCCAATCCCGCCAGCAATACCGACATCCGCATGTTCGGCTTCCCCTGGTCCGTTGACAAAGCATCCCATCACCGCCACGGTCAAGGGAACATCCAATTTAGCAACCAGCTGTTCCACTTCCGTGGTGAGTCCGTGTAAATCGACTTCGCAGCGTCCGCACGCAGGGCAGGAAATAATGTTCACACCTTCTTGACGCAAGCCCACGCTCCGCAGAATTTCATGCCCTGCAAAGACTTCTTCCACACTGTCCGCCGTCAAGGACACCCGAATGGTGTCGCCAATGCCTTCATAAAGTAGCATCCCCAACGCAAACGCACTTTTCGAGATGCCTCGTTTCAAGGTGCCAGCTTCAGTCACGCCCAAATGCAAGGGATAGTCACACCGCCGAGCCAGTTCCCGATACGCCGTAACCGCTTGCAAAGGGTCGCTGGCTTTGACGGAAATTTTGAACTGATCGAAGTTTTCGTCTTCCAAAATACGGGCATTTAGCAAGGCACTTTCCACCAATTGACGTTCCAACTGCTTGGGATAAGCCAATTTTATCGCTTTTTCTACCGAACCGCCATTGACGCCAATACGAATCGGGAGTTCTCGTTCCTTGCATTTTTCCACAACTTTTCGCACGAAATCTTTAGATCCGATATTACCGGGATTGATGCGGATCGCATGTACGCCGTTGTCCGCCGATTGCAAGGCGAGGCGGTAATCAAAGTGAATATCCGCCACAATGGGGACAGGAGAGGCTGGAACGATTGATTTCAGGGCTTCTGCGGCTTCTGCATCAGGCACAGCTAAACGCACAATATCCACGCCAGCATCAGCGAGGCGTTGAATCTGATAGATGCTTTCCTTGATGTCTCGGGTGTCATTCACGAGCATGCTTTGCACGGAAACAGGCGCATCGCCACCCACAGGGACGTTGCCGACCCATATTTTTTTAGACACCCGACGAGGCGGACGCCCTGCAATAGAAGGCCAATCGCTGGCAAAGGGGGTGTAGAGTTCATCGGTAAAGTGGGCTTCGCTGGACGTGTTAGATTCATGGAGCATAAAGAAACACCTTTTTTATTTGGGGGGATTATCACCATTTATTATCCCATAAAAATAAAAAAGCGGTTTTGTTCCCCCTCCTAATTTTAGGAGGGGGTTAGGGGGCGGTTAAACTCACAAACGGAGTCTAGGGTTTAACCTCACCCTCGAACGTCTCACGACGTTCTCTACCCGCTCCTAAAATTAGGAGAGGGTATACGAGGCATTTTTCGACACACAAAACCCTCGTTTCTGACACACGAAATACCGATTCTTGTCACACGAAACCCCTTTTTTCGACACACGAAACCCCTTATTCTGACACACAAAACCCTTTGTTTTGACACCCGAAACCCTCATTTCTGACACATAAAACTCGTTTTTTGACACACACTTTCAATGAGAAACGTCATGTTGAGTGAAACGAAACATCTCCTCCCCCTGTGTAGGGAGATCCTTCACAGTCGTTCAGGATGACATCACCAATTATCAAAGAGCGACTCTTCTTCATCATGACAAAGGCAAGCGTCTTTTGAACAGTGCCTAAAACCCACGTTTTTTAAGATT
>JAJTHC010000191.1 GCA_021299615.1 Vampirovibrionales bacterium | reverse complement strand
CAGCGTCCAAACGATTGAACTTACGGTAAACTTGCCGAATAGGGCATTTTCTGTAAGCCTTGTTAATTAAGTTTATTATATCATGCACATGAAAATTGAACGAACTCATTTAAACAGACGAGACAAAACGATACAAAAGACGTTTTTTTAGCCTTTCCTTCATCTAAAGGCTTAGGATTTGTACATCTTAGGGTTAAACTCTGCGTTTAGGGTATTCCCATTTGTTCTGATTTGCGGTACAACTAGAGTATCGAATCAACGAGTTCAGCGTTTCTCGAAATGCCAAGCTCCTTAGATTTACATTTATCATCTACATTGTCCTCTCCCTCTTCGGTTCGCCCTAGAGGGTTTTTCTTTTGGCTTGCCTTATTCGTCAAATGTTTTTATAATGGAACATACTGATTTATATAATTGGTATTTGTCATAGTTAATCATGTGAGGAAATTAGAAATGAAAAAATTAGCGTTCTTGGCTCTTTTAGCCTTTGCCGTAATGGGATCCATCAACTTGACGTCTTCTGCAGACGGCGTTTACGGATTCATTTACACCAATGCCACCGTTCCTGGTGGTGGTTCAGGTTCTGTGACGACGCCTAAAGTGGGTTCTGCGTCTTGCGTAAGCTACTTTGGTATTGTTGCTTTAGGCGATTGCAGTATTCAAACCGCTGCGAAACAAGGTAAAATCAACAACTTGTCTCACTACGATACTGAAATTGTGAACATTTTGGGCTTCACGAAAGTGAAAACCTACGCTTACGGTCAGTAAGCTTTAGACAATAGTCTATTGAACAATCGCCCTCATCACTGGTGAAGGCGGTTGTTTTCTTTTACGCCCGTTGATACATATCTTCAAAACGCACAATGTCGTCTTCTTCTAAATAAGAACCCGATTGCACTTCGATGATTTCCAACGGGATTTTCCCGGGATTTTCCAAACGATGCTTCGTGCCAATGGGAATATACGTCGATTCATCCTGACTCAACAAGAATTCCTTGTCTCCATTGGTGACCAACGCCGTGCCTTTCACAACCACCCAATGTTCCGCACGGTGATGGTGCATTTGAAGCGACAGCTTCTGCTGAGGGTTCACGATAATCCGCTTCGCCTTAAAGCCTGCGGCTTCCACGATCGTTTCATAGCTCCCCCACGGACGAAACACCTGAACGTGTTCCAACCGCTCATTACGATGCTGGGCTTTCAAGGCATCCACCAAGTGCTTCACCGATTCCGCCTTGCGACGATCCGCCACAAGCACCGCATCTTTCGTTTGCACCACTAAGATATGCTCCACATCACAAAGCGTCACCAACGCCGTTTGGCTTAGCACCATGGCATCTTTTACGTTGTGTAGAATGACATCGCCTTTGGTGGCGTTGCCCTGCTCGTCTTGAGGAGAAAGCTCCCACAAGGCTCCCCAATTACCCACATCGCTCCAGCCTGCATCAAGGGGAACGACTACCGCTTTATGGGTTTTTTCCATAATGGCGTAATCAATCGAAATGCTGGGGCATTTGGCGAAGTTTTCGGCATCCAAGCGAATAAAGTCTAAATCCTTGCATCCTTGTAAAAGGGCTTGTCGAGCGTATTTCAAGACTTCAGGGCAGTAGCGTTCCACTTCTTCTAAAAGCGTGGTGGCTTTAACGAGGAACATCCCCGAATTCCAGAAATAGTTGCCTGCATCAATAAATTGTTGAGCGGTGGCTTCATCAGGCTTTTCTTTAAAGCCTTGGACTTTTAAGCCTTTTTCCGCTTCATGCGAAAGGGCTTCGCCTGCTTGAATATAGCCGTAGCCTGTGGCAGGATGCGTCGGCACAATCCCAAAGGTAACGACCTTGCCTTCTTCAGCATGACGACTGGCATGTGCCATGGCGTGACGCAAGGCTTGCGTATCTTGAATGTGATGATCCGACGGGAGAATAAGAAGGCTGGCTTCTTTGGTTTGTGGGTTAGACGCCGCAATTAAGGCAGCGACCACAATGGCTGGTGCGGTATTGCGTCCACTGGGTTCTAAAATAATTTTACTTTGTGGCAAGTTCATGGCGTGAATTTGTTCAGCGACTCGGAAACGATGCCCTTGATTGGCAATCACAATAGGCGTTTCAAGCCCTGACAAAGGCAGGCGTAACAAAGTTTCTTGAAAAAGACTATGTTCTTCAAGCAACGATAAAAATTGCTTGGGCATGCCTTCACGAGACAAGGGCCATAGGCGTGTACCACTTCCACCAGAGAGAATTACGGGAATTAACATCGAAATTTCCTTATTTTTTAGAAATCTTAATTGAGGGAACTTCCTTAACTATACCAAAAAAATAAAAATCAAAAACATTTGAATCCTATTTTGAAGATGCTAGAATAAATAAAAAGACAAAGAAGAGAAAGAATCCTGCTATTATGCCTAAGCCCCATGTGAGTTTTGAGTTCTTCCCCCCCAATACGCCTGAAGCGAATGAAAAATTGTGGGAAAGCATTCAAAAACTAGCCCCCCTTAACCCCGATTTTGTCAGTGTTACTTACGGAGCAGGCGGTTCCACCCGTGAACGCACCCACGACACGGTGGCGAAAATCTTGCAAGAAACAACGCTTAAACCTGCCGCTCACTTGACCTGCGTGGGTTCTAGTAAAGCCGATATTCACGCCATTTTAGAACGCTACAAAGCCCTTGGCGTGTCGCACATTGTGGCGTTACGAGGCGACATCCCTAAAGATGAATCCCCGCAAGAAGCACTCAAGGACTATCAATACGCCAGCGATTTAATTGCCGACATCCATGCGGTGGGGGGCTTTGAGGTTTCCGTGGCGGGCTACCCAGAAGGGCATCCTGAAGCGGTGGATTTGCAGGTGGATATTGATTTCTTAAAAGCCAAGGTCGATTTAGGCGTGCGTTCCATTATGACGCAATTTTTCTTTGAAGCGGAAACCTTCTTGCGGTTTCGAGATCTGTGTCATGCAAAAGGCATTACCGTGCCGATTTTACCTGGTATTTTGCCGATTAGTAATGTACAGCAAACGCTTAAGTTTGCGAAAATGTGCGGAGCGAAACTTCCTCAACGTTTGGTGGATCTGTTTGACGGTTTGGATGCAGACCCCGACACTCGACGTCT
>JAJTHC010000265.1 GCA_021299615.1 Vampirovibrionales bacterium | reverse complement strand
TATATCTGAAGAAAGATTTAAATCAAAAGGCTTGAATAGACAACTCCATATTAACGAACTGTTTGACTTACGTTTGACGATAGACCCTGCGTGGAGAGGCTTACAGAATAGGCTTCACCCCCCTGATAACCTAGCCATTCGATTGATAAAAAAAGTACTTAAAGGCGTTGAACTTTAGAATATCAACCCTGATGATGCGTCTTTTCCCATTTAAAGGGAGCATTCGGCTTAAATAAGACCTTCCCAAAGCTATAAAACACAATCGGGAACCACACGGCGGTCATGTAAATGCCCGTCAAGACGGCCGCCTTCATCGCTTCCACACGCGGCGGATGCTCAAAACGACGGATCGCATTATACAAAGTCGGAATAAACGCCAAGCCAAACATCGGCAACAAGGACAACGCCAAGAGCTGATGCAAACGAGTCGCCTGCCCAAAGACAGTGGCTCCCCCCACGACGCAAAGTTCCAAGACCATTAAAATGGGGAAGAGAAAGTTAATCCAGTACGCAAACATATCAGTGCGAGTCCGCAAGCTGGCTTCTTTTGAAAGTAGAATAGCACCACCAAAATCCAAATAGCGACGCAAGGAACCTTCTGCCCAACGCTCACGTTGCTTAAGCAACGGCTTAAATTGCGTGATGCCTTCTTCGTAAACGCTGGCTTGGTGTGCAAAACGTATCAACCAACCTTTTAAATGTAAGCGAGTCGAAAGATCCAAATCATCCGTAATGCTATTTTCGTTCCACAAGCCCACCTCTTCAACTGCTTCACGCTTGATGAGAAAGCCGTTGCCTCTTAATTCTACCGCCGAACCTGCAAGATCTCGGCACCATTGAATATGGGCATCTAAGGTATATTCCCACTGTTGGCATTTGGTGAGTAAGTTGGTATTAGCGTTACTAATCATTTTACGTGCTTGAACGGCTGCAATACGCTCGTCTTGTTCTAAATAAGCGAGCATTTGAGGAAAAAAATCTTGATCAATACGAGCATCGGCATCAAAAATAGCGAGAATGGGGCTGGTGCTTAAGGCAAGGGCGTCATTCAACACGGCCGATTTCCCAGCGACGGCTTCAGGCGGTCGATGCACGATATTCAAACGTGCCTGCCACTGTGGATTGGCTTCAAACAAATCTTCTAAAATTAGGTGTGTGCCGTCTATAGAACGGTCATTCATCACCCATACATCATAATGTTCAGGGGTAACGTTCATAAAATGGGCGACGCTTTCGGCAATGACGCCCACTTCATTATGAGCAGGCAAAATCACGCTTATAGACGAATGAACAGGCACTTGTTCAGGCACAATATCAATGAGATTCAAGCCTTCTTTCTTGGCTTTAAAGCGTTTGACCACTAGAATCCCTGTTAAGAAAATCACATAAATCAACATAAAGCTCACCAAGCCGAGTGGCACAGATATTTGAGGCACATAGATTTCAGCGGTGACAAAAACACCCAAAAAAAACGCCAGCCAAATGGCTAAATTACGTTGCACACGGCGATGTTCGAAGAAGGCTCTAATACTTTCTCTCGTGGGCAAGTGTTGAATCGTAAAAGGGGGTTTTAAAAGCATGGGCAAGAAAATAGTCTCTTTTTATAGATGTAAGCTCTATCATACCACAAATCAACAGTTCTGCAAAACTCGCACGTAAGTTTGTATGCGGGGCTTTTCAGAAGTCATTTTTCAAAAATACTCTATCGAACACTATAATTAAAGAACGATCTAACAAACCAGTTTCAACAAGTATAAAAACTCTTTGTCAGCATGATCTCCCACCATGTAAACGGTATTGCCTACATGTTCAAAACCAAAACGTTGATAGAAGGTGTAGGCTCGTGGGTTTTCACAAAACACGGTGAGATGCACGGCATCGCTTTCAGTGTTTTGCTTAATCCAATCCAAGGTGGCTTGCATGGCATTTTGAGCAATGCCTGTACCCTGAAAGGACTTCAACAGATAAAAACGCTCTAAATAGGTACTGTTTTTGGGTTCAAAATGCCCCTCGTCCATATCATCCAAAAACTTGCAATATTGTGGAATGATTTTGATGTAGCCTGTTAAGGCATCCGTTTTTTCGTCCCACACGCTGAAAAAGACGTTTTGAGCATCGGCGAGTTCAGCACCTAAAGCCTGACGAGACAACCGTGTTTCCATGTAGTCGTTTAGATCTTTGGCATTATAATTCATGCCAAAGGTTTCTAAAAACGTGCGTTGAGAGATATTCACCAACGCATCTAAATCACTTGCATCCATATGCTTAATGACAGAAGCCATCATCTCAAAACTCATCTACTAGACCGAAACCAAAGGGGCTTCCGCTTCTTGATGGCTGGTAAGAGACATCTCACAGATCTTCGCCACAACGGCATTGCTGGCTTTCGTAAGTTGTAAAGCCGCTTCACAAGCAGGATTAGAAATCACAATGGGCAAGCCTGCATCGGCATCTTGACGCACTTGAGGCAGTAACGGCACTTGAGCCAACAAATCTAAGCCGAGTTCTTTGGTGAAGACTTCGCCACCGCCTTCGCCGAAAATATTTTCACGCTCGCCATGACGATTCACAAAATAGCTCATGTTTTCAACCACACCCAAAACAGGGATATTCGTTTGCTTAAACATGCTATTGGCTCGACGGCAATCCGCCAACGACACATCTTGAGGCGTGGTAACGATGACGCCTCCCGTAATGGGTGCCAGTTGACTAATCGACAGTTGAGCATCTCCCGTACCTGGGGGAAGATCAATCAAGAGGTAATCCAGCTCGCCCCATGCCATATCGGTGAAGAATTGAGCAAGCGACTTGTGCAAAATCGGTCCACGCCAAATCATGGCTTGATCAGGCTTCACCAAAAAGCTAATAGACATCACTTTGACGCCATGCCCTTCAGGCAAGATGCCTTTTTTGTTTTCATCCACGCCTTTAAGGCTATGCCCTTCAACGCCCATCATAATGGGGATGTTCGGGCCGTAGATGTCGGCATCCAAGATGCCCACTTTCGCTCCAGCAAGCGTCATCGCACAGGCGAGGTTAACGCTCACGGTGGATTTACCCACGCCACCCTTACCGCTTGACACGGCGATAATGTTTTTGACTCCCGGAATGCCCTGCTTTTCAGGCAAGCGAGGCGTCAAAGTTTTACCCGAAATGTTCACATACACTTTGCCCACGCCTTCAAGTGCTTGAACAGCGGATTGAGCGTCTTGACGGATTTTTTCTTTCAAGGGGCAAGCCTTGGTGGTGAGAATAATATCAAAGTTGACGTCATTGCCGTTGATGACGATATTGTCCACCATACCCAATTCTGTGAGGGACTTGTGCAATTCAGGATCGTTCACGGTTTTAAGGGCGTTGAGGACGTCTTCTTTTTGAATCATCATGAGGCATTTTCCTTGTGGATTGAAGAGATAAAATCGAGTGTAAAAATAATTAAATTAAGGGTTCGACGCTTCAGGGTAGACGACATCGCCGTCATAGTGGCTCATGCCATGTTCCAAGTTGTACAACGGCACGGCAGAGGTATCCATTTTAAGAACGTTTTCCATGTAGTCACACGCATACAAGCTTCTTACCCCCCCACGACACATAAAGGCAATGGGGCGAGTGGCATCCAGCGTGCCTGCCCAGTCGGCGATGGTCTGCACAGGTAGGGTGAGTGATCCTGCGATGTAGCCCGTTTCTTGCACTTCTTCAGGCGTACGAACATCGACCAGTTGTAAGTCGGGCGTATCTTGAATCAGTTGACGGAGTTCTTCATTGGAAACATTTACAACAGGCATGGCACAGTTCCTTCAGATGCTTTATTACGATATAATTTTATATCAAACATAGTACAATACAAGACTATAAAAAATATCTGTGAAATCAAAACATACCCCGTCCATATTTTGGAATAAGATTTTTTCTTGCATGCAGACTTGGTTTGTGGATAATAGAAAGAGTAACCCTTTATGGCTATGTAGCTCAGTTGGTTAGAGCATACGGTTCATACCCGTAGTGTCGCAGGTTCGAATCCCGCCATAGCCATTAAAAACGTCCCTTTTATGAGGGACGTTTTTTGTTTGATATAGCTGAATTTAGAGTTTTCTGTACAGTAGGCTAGACTAGGAGCCTAGATTATTTTGTTCTGTTATGTAGGTCTGTGTACACGCCATCACAAAAAAACATTAGGCTCCTATGAATCCACCTATACGCTATTTAATCTAAGAAATGGTATTAGTCTCATCAAAGCCTTGTATTTTTGTTAAACTAATCTTATGTTTGAAATGAATGATATGATGCTTAGAATCGTGGTGGCCGCCGTACTCGGAGCCGTCGTCGGCTTTGAACGAGAAGTCACCCACAAAGCCGCAGGGCTTCGAACGCACATGCTGGTTTGCATGGGGGCGTGTATTTTCATGGTGCTTTCTATGACAAATCTTGCCGAACTTACGACCTTTAGCTTGGACAAAAGCCAGCATCCGAATATGAATCTTACTTTTGATCCGTCCCGTATAGGGGCTCAAATTGTCACAGGGATTGGTTTCATCGGGGGGGGAGCCTTGCTCAAGGAAGGTGGCTCTGTTCGAGGCATCACGACCGCAGCGAGCTTGTGGAATGTGGCAGCGATTGGTATGTTGGTGGGTGTGGGCTTGCATTCTATCGCTATTTTTGCAACCTTTATTACCATTGTCATTCTTTACACCATGGGAAAGATTCCCATCTTGCAGGATTTCAAACGATTTAAAGACAAGGACGTTCTTAAGCTAACTATATATGTCAAAGAATCCCACGAACAAGCGGCCATGGCGTATGTGGAAGATCAGCTGGAAGAGCGAATCCGCAGTGTCGAAACATGCTGTGTTATTGCTAAAGACGGGGATTTAAATCCAACGTTAATTGTGACCTATTTGATTGACATTCACCATTACGTAACGCATTGGAGTAAATGGAAGCAAGGCTTAAAACGCCTCAACGGTGTCGAACGCATCAACTTGACGTTTGATCCGCAAGGGGATTGATATAACGATTTACTTCAATTGATGCCAAACATCGGCGTAGTCACGACTTTCGCCGTTAAGCGAGAAGGTGGAACCTTCTTGCGTCATCAAGTCATTGCCTTGACCGTCAAAGTTTTGAGCGGTTTTCGTTTCGTTGGTTTTGCCCAAGTTGATTTCACCAATCCCTAAATCTCCAAGATTTTCGTTCTGTGAATTGTAGCCAGCCGTTTTCATCGCTAATTGATATTTTTTCTGAAGCAAGGCGAGATCACTGGCATCTAAAACCATATCCTTCTTGCCGTCGATGAGTCCTTCTTGAAGGGCAAGCGTTTTTAGGGCGTCGAAGCCATTTTTGAAGCCATCTGCTTTACCGTCGCCGTCCAGATCGGTGTTGTTGCCGAACAGATCTTTGCCTGTCGCTCCACCCCGAATGGTGAGCGTGCCATCGGCGACATCGTTAATGTTGTCAACCGTGCCGTCGCC